>JBDOKN010000228.1:0-6437 GCA_039833665.1 Methanocaldococcus sp. | reverse complement strand
CCTTTATCTTATATCTTCCATAGAATGCAATTGAGATTTAGGGATACCTTTGGTTATATTCCAGGAGTTGATGATGACATCCCTCCTCTAATCAGTGAATTAGATGAATAAAAGATTTTTTAATTTTATCATTTTTTATTTTTTTACTGATACTGTGAATTTTATTACATCAACTTTAAAATCGAAAAATAAAAATAGATAGTGATTAAATGCCTCATTAAAAAACGGTGCATTCTATATGCTAACAGCACTTAATAATATAATCGATGATTCTATAAATAGTTTAGGATTTGGTTGTTCGAAGGAGTTGTTAAAGTTTGCGTTAGTTAGAACATTAACGCCGATAAAAACAATCAAGGCATTTTCGAATGGAATTTTAGAAATTCATAGAACAACCATCGTTAAAAACTTAGAAAAACTCTCTGAAGACGAGTTTTTCTTACATGCCCAATTATTAAATCTTCCCGACATTTTGAATGACAATAGATTTAAATACACTGCAATAATCGACTCAACACTACTAAGGAGATGAAGTAAAAAAGTTTATGGTTGTAGTATTAAATACAATTACATCGAAAGGCATAGCAAACTATACCAAGAGCAAATAAACAGCTGTATTTATCACGAAAAAAAAAGGGATTTACACAATATGCACTACGATAAAACTACTTAATAAAAAATCAATAGATGTATTTATAGAAATTATTGAATTTTTATCTCGAATTATAGTTCTTTTCAAAAGTTAATAAAATTTATTAAGGAAGTTTGAACTCCTTTCATTGGGAAGTTTCATTAATACCTTATGTATTCCAAAATATTCTGAAAAGAACTATAATCTCTTTATAAATTTCTAAGATTCTGAAATTTTACTTTTTTATAATCTCTACACAATCATATAAACTTTTGGCAATAAAATCTGCTTCTGTTTTTTCATCCTCATAAAGAATCCTTATTGTCTTACAACCAACACTCTTTCCACAAATTATATCGCTCTCGCTATCTCCAATCATCCAACTTTTTTTAAAATCAATATCCCACTTTTCTTTTGCTTTTAAAAGCATACCATTTCTTGGCTTTCTACAATTACATGTCCCCTCCAAATGTGGGCAGTAAAAAATATCATCAATCTCTGGCAATAGTTTAAGCATATAATCATGTATAGCTTTTAAATCTTCTTCTGTCATAACTCCCTTAGCAATTCCCTGCTGATTGGTTACAACTATCAATAAATAACCCATTTTTTTAAATTCAATTAACGCCTCTCTAACTTTTGGTAGTAATTTAAACTCCTCTATTTTTTTAACATAGTCCCCAATTAGTCGTTTATTGATGACTCCATCCCTATCTAAAAAAATTGCTCTATTCATAATATCCCAAAAAATTTTAATTTAATCAAATAACTCATCTAAACTAACTGTTGCAGTTCCAACCTTTCCAACAACAATTGAACTTGCCTTATTTGCCAATTTAACCGCATCAACTAAATTATATCCCTTATCTAATGCATAGCCCAAAACAGCAATAAATGTATCCCCAGCCCCAGAAACGTCATGAACCTCTTTAACTTTTGTTGGAATATGGAAAATTTCCCCATCAAGAGTTATTAATGTAGCTCCTTTTTCACTTCTCGTTATAACAAAGTTTGAATTGTATTTATCAACTAATTCCAATCCAGCTTTTTCTACTTCATTATTTTTATTCTCAATCTCCCTACCTAAAATTTGAGAAGCTTCTTTTAGATTTGGCTTTATTAAATAAACATCCTTATAAAAGTCAATGTTTTTTGGTTTTGGATCTACTAAGATTTTTCCTTTAAATTCTTTTTTTATACCTTCTATAAGCTCTCTTGTAATCAATCCCTTCGCATAATCAGAGATTATTAATATATCCGATTTTCCATTGAGATTTTTAATAACCTCTAAAATTTTACTGCTTAATTCATCGTTTATTGGATAAACCTTTTCATAATCAACCCTAAGCAATTGCTGATTATAACCCATAGCGACAAATCTATGCTTCACTATTGTAGGTCTTCCATCAGAAATAAAATGATACTCGATATTATTTTTATTACATAACTCCTCAATACATTTTCCAAACTCATCGTTGTTTAATATACTTATTAAAAATACATCATGATTTAAAGAGGATATGTTGTTTGCAACGTTTCCAGCCCCCCCTAATGTATATCTCTCTTCAACCACGTTTAATATTGGAACAGGAGCTTCTGGATTTATCCTCTCAACCTTTCCATAGGTATATTTATCAAGCATAACCTCTCCCAAAACAATTATCATTTTCTCCCTCATTATTTGTATTTATTTAAAACCCATTCTATTATTTTTGTTGTTGAATAACCCTCAATTAAAGGAATTATTTTTATCTCACCACCATAACTCTTAACAATCTCTGCCTCTGGTAAATCCTCCTCCTTATAATCTCCTCCTTTTACATGAACATCTGGTTTAATGATTTTTATCAGTTCTATTGGAGTTTCCTCATCAAATGGCACAACAAAATCAACTGCCTTTAAGTTATCTAAAACATAAGCTCTTGAATATAAAGGAATTATAGGTCTTTTATCTCCTTTTATCTTCTTTATGGATTCATCTGAATTTACCCCAACTATTAAAACATCTCCCAACTTTTTTGCCTTATTCAAATACTCCACATGACCCCTATGAATTATATCAAAACAGCCATTGGTAAAGACAATTTTTAAATTCTGGCTTTTTAACTCTTTAACTATACTTTTTAATAATTTTCTATCCTCAATTATCATATTTTCCCCACTGTTCTTAAATAATCTATTTTTTAAATAACAAACATTTTTAATAATTTAGAGTATCTTAATAATTTAGAGCATCGTTATAACTAACTAAATAACTTCTTCTCAACCTCTTCACATATAACATGATAAATTGTTAGATGACACTCTTGTATCCTTGCCGTGTCATTAGAAGGAACTATTAAAGCTAAATCGACAATATCCTTTAACTTCCCCCCACTTTTTCCTAACAATCCAATTGTGTAAATGCCCATTTCCTTTGCTTTATTAACTGCCTTTATAACATTCTCTGAGTTTCCACTTGTTGATATGCCAACTAAAACATCTCCTTCTTTTCCCAACGCCTCAACTTGCCTCTCAAAAATTCTATCAAAACCATAATCATTACCAATAGCTGTTAAAATTGATGTATCTGTTGTTAATGCAATTGCAGGCATTCCTCTCCTCTCTAACTTAAACCTTCCTACGATTTCAGCGGCAAAATGTTGGGAATCACTTGCTGAACCACCGTTTCCACAGATTAAGATTTTATTTCCATTTTTTAATGCATTGTATATAACTTCAACAGCTTTTTTTAACTTCTCTTCATTTTCTTCAATAAATTTTAACTTTACATTTGCACTCTCTTCAAAATATCTCTTCATAACTATCACCAAATTTATTTATACTTACTATGCTAATATTATTTATTGGAGATAATTTAAATTTAACTAAAATTTACTTAAAGTGGGAAAATGGTAAAGAAAGCAGTAATTCCAGTAGCAGGTTTTGGGACTCGATTGTTGCCAATAACAAAAGCACAGCCAAAAGAAATGCTTCCAGTAGTTAATAAGCCAATAGTTCAGTATGTCGTTGAGGATTTGGTAGAAGCAGGGGTGAAAGATATTTTATTTGTAACTGGGAAGGGAAAGCAGGCAATAGAAAACCACTTTGATATGAATTATGAGTTGGAATGCAAATTAGAAAAATCTGGAAAATATGAACTTTTAAAAATTATCAAAGAAATTGACAAGTTGGGGAATATATTTTACGTTAGGCAGAAAGAGCAGAGGGGTTTGGGGGATGCTATCCTATATGGAGAGGATTTTGTTGGAGATGAATACTTTATAGCAATGGTTGGAGATACAATTTACTCTAAAAATATTGTAAGGGATTTAATAAAAGCCCACAAAAAATATGGTTGTTCAGTTATTGCATTAGAAAGAGTGCCTAAGGAAGAAGTTTATAAATATGGAGTAATTGACGGGGAAGAGATAGAAAATGGAGCTTATAAAATAAAAAATATGATTGAAAAGCCAAAGGTTGAAGAAGCTCCTTCAAATTTAATTATAACTGGGGCTTATCTTTTATCTCCAAAGATATTTGAAAAAATTAAGCAAACTCCTCCTGGAAGAGGGGGGGAAGTGCAGATTACAGACGCTATGAATTTACTTTTAAAGGAGGAGGATGTTATAGGAGTTGAGATTGACTGTAAGAGGTATGATATTGGGGATGTTCTTGGATGGTTAAAGGCAAATGTAGAGATTGGAGCTGAAAAACTTCCTGAATTTAGGGAGTTTTTAAAAGAATTTGTTAAAAATTTATAATCTAATTTTATTTTTTATTAGGTTGGGATAGCATGGACATTGCTATAATATTGGGGCTTTTAGTGGCATTATTTTATGGTGTTGGAACATTCTTTGCAAAAATTGTCTGTGAAAAAAACCCTTTATTTCAATGGATAGTGGTAAATGTAGTTGGGATTATATTATGCCTAATCATATTAATTAAATATAGAAATATAATTATAACTGAGCAAAAAATTCTCAGCTATGCTATAATATCGGCAATATTGGTTGTTATTGGCTCTCTAATATTATATTATGCATTATACAAAGGAAAGGCAAGTATTGTTGTTCCATTATCGTCAATAGGACCAGCAATAACAGTGGCTTTATCAATACTGTTTTTAAAAGAGACGCTAACAATATATCAAATGATTGGCATAGCCCTCATAATTATTGGTATTGTCCTTCTCTCAATATCTAATTAAAAAATAATAAAAGTCAATTACTGCCCTTCTAAGGTTAATAGATATCTTCTCGCTCCCTGCATTCCTAACTGCAATTTTATTGCTTTTATAAGCTCATATACATCTTCAACGGTTTCAGCATCATACAATGCCTCTTTAAACTTCTCTCTTTTTGATGGCTCTATCAAATTTAATAAATATTCAACTGTGGCAACCAACTCAATGTATTTCCTCTCTCTGTTCATTAGGTTATCTAATTCATTTATTATCTCCTGAATTTTTGGAGAAGGCATTTATTTCACCACTCATCTTACTTTAATTTTCTGAATGTGATAAGTTAATTTAGTTATAGGTAATATATATATTTTAATATGGTTATTCATCTTTTCCAAAAGTATTTTATAGCCACACAAATAACTCTTTTTAAATCAAAAACAACAAAAAATTTTGTGGTGATAAATTGGCAATGATTGGATTGGTAGGGAAGCCAAATGTAGGGAAATCAACAATGTTCAACGCTTTAACTGAGAAACCAGCAGAAATTGGTAATTATCCATTCACAACAATACAACCAAATAAAGGAATTGCCTATATAACAAGCCCCTGCCCCTGTAAAGAGTTAGGAGTTAAATGCAATCCAAGAAATTCAAAATGTATAGATGGGATTAGGTATATTCCAGTCGAAGTTATAGATGTTGCGGGGTTAGTTCCAGGGGCACATGAAGGTAGGGGAATGGGAAACAAGTTTTTGGATGATTTGAGGCAGGCAGATGCGTTTATATTGGTTGTAGATGCCTCTGGAAAGACAGATGCAGAGGGAAATCCAACAGATAACTACGACCCAGTTGAAGATGTTAAATTTTTACTAAATGAGATAGACATGTGGATTTATGGAATTTTAACTAAAAATTGGGATAAATTGGCGAGAAGAGCACAACAGGAGAAAAATATAGTTAAAGCACTAAAAGACCAATTAAGTGGGCTAAATATTGATGAAGATGATATAAAAATTGCCATTAGAGATATGGATGAAAGCCCAATTAAATGGACTGAAGAGGATTTATTAAATTTAGCTAAAAAGCTTAGAAAAATCTCAAAACCAATGATTATTGCCGCAAATAAAGCAGACCACCCAGATGCAGAGAAGAATATTGAGAGGTTAAAGAAAGAGTTTAAGGACTATATAGTTATTCCAACATCTGCTGAGATAGAGTTGGCTTTAAAAAGGGCTGAAAAAGCTGGAATTATAAAGAGGAAAGGAAATGACTTTGAAATAATTGACGAAAGCAAATTGAATGAGCAGATGAGAAGGGCTTTTGATTACATAAAGAACTTTTTAAATAAATATGGGGGAACAGGGGTTCAAGAGTGTATAAACAGGGCTTACTTTGATTTGTTGAATATGATTGTTGTGTATCCAGTTGAAGATGAGAACAAATTTTCAGACAAACAAGGGAATGTATTGCCAGACGCTTTTTTAGTTAAAAAAGGAACTACCGCAAGGGATTTGGCTTATAAAATCCATACAGAGTTGGGGGATAAATTTATCTATGCAATAGATGCAAAGAGGAAGATTAGAATTGGAGCTGATTATGAATTAAAGCATAACGATGTTATTAAGATAGTTTCAGCCGCAAA
>JBDOKN010000227.1:0-2915 GCA_039833665.1 Methanocaldococcus sp. | reverse complement strand
TAAAACTATTTTTTGGTGATATTTATGACGGAAGAACAAAAAAGGAAACTTACTGGAAAAATGAAGAGAATGCTTAGGGCTAAAGCTCATCATTTAGAGCCGGTTGTATGGGTTGGAAAAGAAGGAAGTGAGAAGGTTATTAAGGAAGTTGATAGACAGCTAAAAAATAGAGGATTAATAAAGGTTAAGGTTAGAAAAGCCGCTTTATTGTATGAAGATAAATATGAAATTGCTGAAAAGCTTGCTAAGGCATGTGATGCAGAGGTTGTTAGTGTAGTAGGGCATGTTATAACCTTATTTAGACCAAGAGAAGGTTGGAAGAAATATTTAGCTAAAAAACCAAAGAAAAAGGTTAAAAAAGATGAAAAGATTATTGAGTTATTTGAGAAATTTAAGAAGAAGGCAATTAAAGAATAAACTAAAATAACTGAGGGATAAGATGAAAAAAATCTATATCATCCTCATACTTCTTTTTGTAATTTTAATTGGTTTGGTGGGGGCAAGTATATTTTTGGTTATGAATTTATCAGGGGAAAATGTTGATTTGTTTGGTGGGGAGAAGATAGCTAAGGTTTATTTATGCAATGAGATTTATTTTGATTATAATCAGGAAGGAGGGCTTTTTTTACAACAAAAAAAAGATGCAAGATATTATATAAATTTATTGGATAATTTAGAGAAGGATGATTCAGTTAAAGGAGTTTTATTAGTCGTTAATTCTCCTGGAGGGGAGGTTATAGCAAGTGAAAAACTGGCAAGGAAGGTTGAAGAACTGGCAGAGAAAAAGCCAGTGGTTGTTTATGTTGAGGGTTTAGATGCTTCTGGGGCTTATATGGTTTCGGCTCCAGCTGATTATATAGTGGCTGAGAAACACTCAATAGTTGGAAGTATTGGGGTTAGAATGGATTTAATGCATTACTACGGATTAATGAAAAAACTCGGCATTAATGTAACTACAATAAAAGCTGGGAAGTATAAGGATATTGGTTCCCCATTTAGGCCAATGACTAAAGAAGAAAAAGAATATTTACAAAAGATGATAAATGAAACATACATGGATTTTGTCAAATGGGTGGCGGAGCATAGGCATCTGTCAATAAACTACACTTTAAAAATTGCTGATGGAAAGATATACACTGGAGAAGATGCTAAAAAAGTTGGATTGGTTGATGAAGTTGGAACTGAAAAAACTGCTTTAAAAAAATTAGAGCAATTAGCTAATGTCTCAAATCCTGAGATTGTTGAATATGGCTTAGAAGAGAATAAAGGATTATTTGGATTAACATACTATTTAGGTTATGGAATTGGAAAAGGAATTGGAGAAGTTTTATATGGAATGGAAAAGATTAATGGAAGAGTTGAGTTATTGAGCTAATTTCTCATTAATTTTTACCACCATATAAATGGCCATAGTTGTTAGTATAATAAATATGAGAGTATATAAGTAATTATTATGCGAGGATTTCTCTTTGTAGTAGTATTCTTCAACACAAACGGTTTCTTTTGGAATATCAATTAATTCAACAGTTGATAACAGTTTGTTGTTGTCATAAATTTCTATTGTATTATAGTAGTTAAATATGTATAATGTATAGTTATCAATTTCTATTGAACCAGGATTTTTTTGAGTTACAAATTCCGTTAGTGTATTATTTTTATAAATAAACCAGTGATTTTTAATGCTATTTATTTTAATTAAAAAGCTGTTCTTTTTATCAATATACTTAATTAAAGAAACTGATGCATAATCAAAAAACCCATAATTTTTATGGAGAATGTCGTTTATTGGCAGAGATTCATAACTTCCATTATCATAAACCTTATATAAGATAGCATTTGACGAATATGGATGATAATACTGACAATAGCCACCAACTAACCAATACTTTTCTTTTGGATTGTAATCCATCGTCTCAAAAATATATTCCTTTCCAGAATTTGAGTTATTTATTATAATAAAGAAAGAACCATTATATTTGATTAAGGCATTTTTAGCACCAATTAAGAAATACTTTTTATTAGATTTTAAAATTTTGCATGTTGTGATATTTGAAATATTTGTTAAATCATAGAACTCCTTTCCATTAAATTTTATTAATGATTTTGACGGATAATGGAGATTCACTTTATCTAATCCAATTAACCAGTAATCTTTTCCATAGGCAATAGATGAAATCAACTCTGAATTTGAGATATTTGCTTTCTTTGTTAAATCGGTTATATTTTTTCCATCATAAAGTAATAGAACACCTTTCCCACCAATTAAACAATATTTTCCATTATATCCTATGGATGTTAAGCCCTTGCCTTTGTATATTATCTTTTTATCTATCTTTGAGTTGTTTATTGTTAGTTTTATTAAAGCTCCAATATTTGGATATTTTGGAAAATCTTGTTTAGATTTCAAGGTAATTAAGTATTGATTATCATTAATTTTTGCAATATCGGTTATATAAGTGCCCAAACACCAGACAATTGGTGTAAAATTTGCTGACTCCTCAACTTTAATCCTTTTTAACTTTCCATTTTTGAAGGCATAATATTCATAGATATAGCTATTATCTCTTGAGAAATTCACAATCTCAACTATCCAGCTGTTATTTATCCAACTCACTCTTTTAAAATACCCATCAAAGTTATATCTATAAATCTTTGAACGATTATTTTCATATGACAAAATATAATTAAACTTATCTTTGGATTTTGAGAATTCTCCAACTATTAGGTATGATGTTCCATTAAAATCAAAATCATTTATTATATTATAACAACCCATTTTATTTGGAGGTTTTGGAATATTGAGTTTTGAGTAAATATTTTTCCCCATAAGTTCCATTAAATTTTATTAAATATGATTGTCCTTTCAGAGTAGTTGTAATTAGCCAAAAATTTCCGTTTGGAATATATTTTATTTT
>JBDOKN010000226.1:0-6896 GCA_039833665.1 Methanocaldococcus sp. | reverse complement strand
TAATTCAACAACATCTGAATAATGCTTAAATTCAATGGCTTTAATTACTTCCATCATCCATCAACTCATTTTTTATAGTTTCTTTGAGTTTTTTCACCTTATGACTTCTCATTCCATATAATTTTTCAGCAAATGAGGTTATTATTAAGATTAAATCTTCAATTAATTCCTCTCTTGGCTCTTTTGTAGATTTTGAGTGTATGTATTCAACTGAAACATTACAGTATTTTAAATGTCTCTCAATGTATGATAATCCAAATCTTGCCAACCTATCTGGATATGTAACTAAAACCTTGTCAATTAATCCCTTTTCAGCTAAATCAAAAATTTTTTTAAGTCCTTTTCTATTTTCTTTTAAACCAGATGCTCTATCCTTTATCTCTTCAACAATCTCATAACCTCTTTTTAGGGCATAATTTCTTAAAAGTTCTAATTGCCTATCTAAATCTCCATGTCTTTGCTGGTCGTAAGAACTAACTCTGGCATATAAAACAACCCTAACTTTCCTTATATCTTTAAAATCTACTTTTTCTCCTAATAATCTTCTAATTTCCGATTCTGGAATTCTTCTAATTCCTCCTACAGTTTTCACTGTTTTTATTTTTCCTTCCCTTGCCCATCTTTGCAATGTTTTTGGATGCACTCCAAGAATCTCAGAAGCTTCTTTCAACCTATATAACCTTTCCATAATAACCACAATATTCCTTAATGTTCCATAAAATATATAAACATTACTATTTTAAAAAACAGTTGAAAACCCTAAAAGTTTTTATTTTATTTATGGTAAAAATTATTATAGCAAAAATGAGGATGGTGAAACCTTGTATAAAAAAATAGTTATTCCAACCGATGGCTCAGATGTGTCATTTGAAGCCGCAAAGCATGCTGTTAATATTGCCAAAAAATTTGATGCCGAAGTTTATGCAATATATGTTGTTGATGTATCTCCTTTTGTTGGACTACCAGCAGAAGGTAGTTGGGAATTAATAAGTGAGCTTTTAAAAGAGGAAGGAAATGAGGCGTTAAAAAAGATTAAAAAATTGGCTAAAGAAAACGATGTAGATATTCACACAGAAATATTGGAGGGTGTTCCTGCAAAAGAAATTGTTGAATTTGCTGAAAAGAAAAAAGCAGATTTGATTGTTATGGGAACTACAGGAAAGACAGGGTTAGAAAGGATATTATTAGGTAGTGTTGCTGAAAGAGTTATTAAAAATGCACACTGTCCAGTTTTAGTAGTTAAGAAGACAAAAAAATAAAATTAATAATAAATTTATAATAAATCCTTAAAATATTTTAGAAGGGAAGGTTTTTTAGCTATTATTTTTTTAACAAATTTTTTCAAATCAATGCCATCCAAACTCTCTCCCAATGCCTCTGCTAAGGCATCTAACTCATCATCACTCATTTTCTCTAAGATTTTTCTATACTTTAAATGATTCATTAAATATTCATAATGCTTTTCTTTCCATCTTATTTCATATTCTTTTAATATTTTTTCACTCCAATCATTTAATTTTATAGCTTTACTTGCCACTTCTCCAGCCATCAATCCACAATCCATAGCTAAATAAATTCCCCCTCCAGTTAATGGACTTATCTGTCCAGCGGCATCCCCAACAACTAAAAGACCATCAGTATAGGTTTTTTCTATCGGTCCAGAAACAGGAGCTCCTCCAACCTTAAATTCTATTGGAGTAGCATCTTTTAACCTATCCTTAGCCATCCCATTCTCTATAAATTCCTCTAAATAATCAATTGCCTTTTTTTTCTTGTCCCTAACTCCTAAGCCAACATTGGCTGTTTCACCTTTAGGGAATATCCAAACATATCCGCCTTTTGCTATCTCATTACCAAAATAAAATTCCATCATATTTTTATCTAATAATTCAACATTAACCATCTCGTATTCCGCACAAGAACAAACTTCTAATGGCTTTTTCTTTGCCTTTAAACCTGCGTATTCAGCTATATTGCTCTCAACACCATCAGCCGCTATAACAATTTTAGTTTTTATAGCATACTCTTCTCCCAAAAACTCAACTATAACATTCCAGTAATCCCCATCTCTTTCTAAACCAATAGCTGTTGTTTTCACAGCTATCTTAGCTCCTTTTTTAGCCGCCCTTATAGCCAAATATTTATCAAAAATTTTTCTCTCAACCACATAGCCCTGAGCTTTACCTTGAGTTACAATAACCTTTTTCCCAGAAGGAGAAAATAAAATCCCCCCTTTAATAATGTTCCTAACAAATTCTGGTTCTGGCTTTAATCCAAACTCCTCTATTGATGGAATTGCCTCAGCACACCTAACTGGTTCTCCAATCTCTTGAGATTTTTCAATTAATAATGTTTTGGCTCCATTCTTCGCTGATGCATAACTTGCCATACTTCCTCCGGGTCCAGCTCCAACAACCACTACATCATATACATCATTTAACTCTCTCATTATTCTCCCTCTAATGCATTTAATGGACATACTATTGTGCATAACTTACAATTATTGCATTTTTCTTTATCTATAACTATAATATGTTCTATCAAATTTATAGCTAAGTTTTCACAAACTCCTACACAAGCTCCACAATAACCACACTTCTTATAGTTTATTTTTACCATAATTTCCCTCACTTATGTTGTATTCAAACCTAAATATTAAACCTACAGTTATATATTACTTATTTCCTAAATATTTTAGATGTATTTTTAAAATCTTATTCATGGTTAATCAACTTTGGTGAAGTATATGGTGCTTAAAATAAAAGATAATATTTACTGCATGGGTTTTATAGAATGGAAGGTTAAAGAGTATAGAAGCTTAGATATTACCAAAGGAACTACATATATAGTTCTTTTCAAAATATTTTGGAATACATAAGGTATTAATGAACTCCTTCCATTAGGAAGGAGTTCAAACTTCCTTAATAAATTTTATTCAGTTTTGAAAAGAACTATAATTCATATCTCATTTCAGACAAAAATAATATTTTAATTGATACTGTTAGAATGAAATCATTTGATGAACTATTACATAATTTGAAAAATATTGTTGATTTGGAGTTAGATTATATAGTTTCAAATCATATTAGTCCAGACCATAATGAATGTATAGGGAAACTTGTTGAACTTACTGGAGCAAAGGTTATTACAAATAAAATTGGAAAACATTACTTAGATGTTCTATTTGATACAGAAAATTGGGAATTTATTATTGTAAAGAATGGAGATGAGATAAATATTGGAGATAGAACCCTAAAATTTATAGTTGATAATAAATTTGGACATATGCTAACATATTCTATAGAGGATAAAATTTTATTTTCAAACGACTTATTTGGACAGTATGTAGTTTATAAAGAGAAAATAGATGCCGATGTTGGACATAAAATTATGTTAGAAGCTAAGGAATATTTTGCCAACATCTTAATGCCCTATCGAAAAACTATTTTAAAAATTTTAAATATAGTGAAAGATTTAGAGTTAGAGTATATATGTCCTTCACACGGTGTTATATGGTATAGAATGATTGATGAAATTTTAACAAAATATCATATTTGGAGTTCTGGATTTAATAAAAATATTGCAGTTATTGCTTATGCAACCATTTATTCCTCTACAGAAAAGATAGCCCGAGCTCTTGGAGATGGATTGGCTGAGGAAGGAATCGATGTAATATACCACAGATTGGATACTTCCCCATTAAATATTATTATTAGAGATATTTTAGATGCAAAGTATGTATTAGTTGGTTCTCCAACAATAAATATGAATGTTCATCCAAAAGTGGGAATGTTATTGACTTATATGGAAGGATTAAAGCCAAGTAATAAAAAGATTGGTGTAGCTTTTGGTTCTTATGGTTGGAAAGAATGTGCAACTAAAAAAATAAAAGAATTTTTTAAAAAATTAGGATTTAAAGTTGTTGATGATGAAATATTGGCATTTAGATTTGCTCCAAAAGAAAATGATATTAAAAAAATTAAAGAGTTTGGTAGGAAATTAGCAAAAATTGACATATAATTATAGTTCTTTTCCAAAAGTGAATAAAATTTATTAATGAAGTTTGAACTCCTTTCATTAGAAAGGCGTTCATTAATACCATATGTATTCCAAAATATTTTGAAAAGAACTATAATATGACTTTCAGTTTATATATTCAATAAGGTAGTTGATGTTTAAAGGCATTGATTTTTCCTTTAAGGATTTATTCCTAATAAAACATATATTAAAAAATATCTAAGCACTTTCCAATTATCTTTTTAACATTTTTAACCATTGATTTAATATTGCCTGAGGGAGAGATTTTAAATTGGATATCTAAATTATCTAATATTTCTCCAGCTTTAATATAGCCATCTAAAAATGCAGGGACTCCATATTTTAATCCTATTCCATAACCTCCTTCTAAAACCGATACAACGCTATATTTACTAAGCTTAGCTCCTGCAAATCTATAAAAAGTTTCAGTTAAATCCATACTTGCTAAACCGTCATTTATAAATGCATCAAAACCAGCAGAAACTAAAACAGCATCTGGTTTAAAGTAATCTAAAATTGGCTCAACAATCTCATTCCATGCGAATATGTAATCAGCATCAGTTGAATGTGATTGAAAAGGAAGATTTATTTTAGTTCCTTCTGCCTCTCTTCCTCCAATATCTAATATATCCCCAGTTCCTGGATATATGTCTTTTTGATGGAAATCTATGTGAATAACATTTTTATCATTCCAAAATATTTCTTGAGTGCCATTTCCATGATGAACATCAAAATCTATGATGATAACTCTTTTTAAATACTTTTTAGCCAATTTTGCGGCTCCTGCTATATTATTAAAGATGCAAAAACCGTTTGATACTGCTCCCAAAGCTCTTCCAGAAATTCCTGCATGATGCCCAGGAGGTCTTGTTAAAGCAAAGTATAAATCTTTACCTTTTAATGCAGATTTTACAGCTTCTTTTGATAGTTTAAAGGCAGATAATGCAGAATCCAAAGTTCCATTGGATACATATGTGTCTCCATCATAATAATTAAATGAATCATTACAAAGCTTTACTATTGAATCCACATACTCCTTACTATGAACTTCTAAAACTTCCTCAATAGAAGATTTTCCTTCAATTAAAATTATATCATCAAAGCCATGAGATTTTAAGCTGTTTAAAATAATTAAAACTCTCTCTGGATTTTCAACATGATAAAATTTTGGTTTATGTTTTAAAACCTCTGGATTATATAAAATTTTTGGCATTATAGACACCTAAAAGATTGACTGATTTGATATTAACTAAAATTATATTTTACAAAAAAGAGAATTTACAATTTTCTTTACAATTTATAATCTCCCAGCAACTTCATATCCTTTACTAAATGTCAATAAGTTTTTCTCTATCCCATAGGAGGAAACCTCCTATTGGGATACCCCAATGCATTGCCTCGCTTCGCTCGGCAATGCCTCTTCTTTATAATCCCTTTGCGAATTCATATCCCTTACTAAATGCCAATAAATTCTTTTCTTCAGTTCCCTTTGGAACACTATCTAAAATTGCCTTCTCCATACTTTCCTTTGAAACAATATTCGTTAATCTTGTTAAAGCTCCCAACATAACTATATTTGCAACTATTGGAAGTTTTATTTCCTCTGATGCAATCCTTGTAAATGGGATTTTGTACATCGTTACATCAACTTCTGGCATCTTATCTGTTGAAACCAAATCCTCATCAACCAACACTATTCCCCCTTCTTTAATATCATCTTTATACTTATCATAAGCTTGTTGTGAAAGACAAACCAATATATCTGGCTTTATGACTTTTGGGAAATCAATTGGCTCATTGCTAATAACAACCTCTGACTTACTTGCCCCCCCTCTTGCTTCTGGCCCATAAGATTGTGTTTGAACTGCCTCCTTATTGTCATACAATGCCGCCGCCCTCCCTAAAATAACTCCAGCTAAAATAATTCCCTGCCCACCAAAACCAGATAATCTTATCTCTTTTCTCATCTTAGCCCTCCTTTTTTTAATTTTTAAGTAAAATCTAAAAATATTTATTCTTTATTTTTCAATTTTTCAATTAACTTATGTAATTCTTCAATAAACTCTGGTTTTTCTATATCTAAAAACTCACCAACAATGATTTTTCCATTCAACTCCTCTTCACTCATATTTTTAGCTTTATTTAAGTGTATTGAGTTCTCTTTTAAAAATTTAATCATATCTGCCGGTTTTCTTGAAATATTAAACCTACCGTAGTATGTTGGGCATTGAGATATAACTTCAATAAACGCAAAACCCTTCTTTTCAATACCTTTTTTAATTGACCTAACAAGCTGAATTGGATGAGCTGTTGTCCATCTTGCGACATATGTGGCTCCTGCTGAGATTGCCAACTTGCATAAGTCCATGACGTTCTCTACATTTCCATATGGGGCTGTTGTTGCCTTTTTACCATGTGGTGTTGTTGGAGAAAACTGCCCTCCAGTCATTCCATAGATATTGTTGTTTATACAGATGACGGTTAAGTCAATGTTCCTCCTGCATCCATGGATGAAGTGATTCCCACCTATTGCCGCTGTGTCTCCATCTCCGGTAAATACAACAACATGTTTGTCTGGTCTTGCTATCTTAATTCCAGTGGCAAAGGCAATGGGTCTTCCATGGGTTGTGTGTAGGGAATCACAATATAGATAGCCGGGAATTCTTGAAGAACAGCCAATTCCTGAAACAGCTATGTAATCCTCTGGCTTTATATTTAGCTCCTCAATTGCCTTTAAAAAGCAATTTATGACAATTCCATTCCCACATCCTGGACAAAAGATGTGTGGTAATCTATCCTGTCTCATGTATTTTAAAGCTGGATGCAACTTACCACCTCAAATAATTTATGTTTATATG
>JBDOKN010000225.1:0-1929 GCA_039833665.1 Methanocaldococcus sp. | reverse complement strand
GGCATGTAAGGCATTTTTAGAAGAGGGCATAATTCCAGACATTATAGTTTCAGATTTGGATGGAGATTTAGATGCCTTAATTGAATGTAATAAAAATGGTTCTATAATTGTGGTTCATGCACATGGGGATAATATTGACAAGATTAAAAATTATGTTCCAATACTAAAAAATGTTGTTGGAAGTTGTCAGATACCAAATTATAAGGAGTTAAATTTAAAAAACCTCATAAACTTTGGAGGATTTACTGATGGAGATAGATGTTGTTTTTTAGCTTATCATCTTAAAGCTAAAAAGCTCATATTGGGAGGGATGGACTTTGGAATATATGTAACTAAATATTCAAGACCAAACATAGAAGGAGATGTAGAAGTGGGAGATGAAATAAAAATTAAAAAGTTGGAATATGCTAAAATATTGATAGATTATTTAAAAGATAAGGTAAAAGTTGAGTTTTTATAACTTTTAAAATAATTTGACAATTTTAGGAAAGTTTATATACTATCTTAGGTAAGTAATAAGGAATATTACTAAGGGATATTAATAGTGTGAGTATGGTGAATATAAAATATATGGTTTATAAAATAATGGTTATTATGTTAATAACAAAAATTACACGTGATAATTATGATAACCGTAATAGGTTTTGGTTCTTTTGGTAGAAAAGTCGTAAATTTCATTAAAAATAAGGAACCTCTCACGATTATTGATAAAAATATTGACGATGCTGATGATTTAGTAAAAGAAGGGATAACTGTAATTGTTGGGGATGCTACCGAAGAAGAAGTATTGAAAAAAGCTAAAATTGACAAGGCAGATATTGTATTGATATTAACAAATGACCCAGAGATTAATAGGACAATAGCTGAAAAGGTTTGTGAGCTAAGTCCAAGCTCATACAAAATTGCAAGAGCAATTCCAAGATATCCAGAGCTTTATATGGGACTAAACATAGATAAAATTATAAACATATTGGAGAGTGGAGCCAAAGACATTGCAAAAGAAGTTGAAGATGCAAAATTAAAAAGAAAGTTAATGCAATTAAAATCCGTGTTGATAGAAGGCAAGAAAAGATGCATGAAGTTGGAAAAAACGGAAGAAGAGAAAAAAGCTCCTCTTCTAATATTAACACATACAAATCCAGACCCTGATGCCATAGCAAGTGCAATGGCTTTAAAAACAATCGCTGAAAAGTGGGGTGTTGATGCAGATATAGCTTATGGGGGAAGTATTGGATATGATGAAAACAGGGCAATGATTAATTTGTTGGGAATAAAGCTTCTGAGGGTTGAAGATATAGATTTAGATAACTACTGTGTCATTGCAGTTATAGATACCTCTACATCAAAGCAATTACCTATTGAACCTCAAAACATTGATATAATTATAGACCATCATAACAACACCGATTTAACTGCCAAATATATGGATGTTAGGCCAGAAGTTGGAGCTACTGCCTCTATTTTAACACAATATCTTATGGAATTGGATATAGAGCCATCAAGAAACTTAGCCACTGCATTATTTTATGGAATACAATCAGATACTGATTACTTTAAGAGGGAAACGTCAAAGTTGGACTTTGAAGCAGCTGCCTACTTACAAAGCTATATAGATGCCTCCATCTTAAATATGATAGAAAATCCAGAAATTTCAACGGAGGTTATGGAAGTTTTAGCGAGGGCAGTAATGAACAGGAGAGTGGTTAAGGGAAACATTGCCTTATCTTATGTTGGTGAAATTTCCAACAGAGATGCCCTACCAAAAGCAGCTGACTTTCTATTAAAGATGGAGGGGATTTCAACAACCTTCGTCTTTGGAATTGTTGGGGATGAAATTCACATATCAGCAAGAACTAAGGATTTAAGATTAAATCTTGGAGAAATATTAAATAAGGCGTTTGGTGGAGGAGGACATCAAACAGCTGCAGC
>JBDOKN010000224.1:0-5926 GCA_039833665.1 Methanocaldococcus sp. | reverse complement strand
CCCTCTTTAAAATTGGCATTTAAAATAGCTAAGTTTTTTGGAGTTAAGATTGAGGATATATTTATCTATGAAGAAGATGGTTGAAATATTTAAACATTAAATTACTCCTACGAAATTTAAAGAGGTGGTAGATTGAATAGAGAGATAACTGAGGAAAAATTAGAAAATTATTTTAAAAGAACAGAAGAAGCAATAAAAATTATTAAAAATGGACTACCTCCAAAAAGAAGTTTGTTGTATGACGTGGCTAAGGATTTTTTATTAATGATAGAGAGTTATTTTGAAGATGCAAAGGCATTTAAAGAGAGTGGAGATTACGTAAATGCCTTTGCCTCCTTAAATTATGCTTATGGTTGGATTGATGCCGGCGTTAGGTTGGGAATTTTTGATGTGGGGGATGATGATGTTAGATTTACCCTTGCTAAATAAGTTTTGGATTTATCTTCCTATTCTCATTTTGTAATAAAGCCACTCTACTATCTTCACTATCGTCAATTAATTTGTATGAGCTATTTTCCTCCAACATCTTAGCTAACTTTAAAATTTCACCATGTTGTAGCATGTCCTCTTTTTTCAATCTTTTTTGTGAATAACCAACGTGCATATATGACTTTAACTCAATGAAATGGGCATTAGCTCTTTCATAAAGCTCAACGAACTCTAATATATTATCATTTAATCCTCTAATTAAAGTAGTCCTTATACATGTCCTCTTTTTTTCTTTTAAAATGTCTAAGGTATTTAAAATACTCTCCCAATATTCTTTTTTTCCTCTGCATATCTTTCTATAACTTTCTAAATCATAGGCATCTAAGGAAATATAAAGCTGAGTAGGTTCTATTTTCTCAATAACATCTGTTAATATTCCATTTGATACAACAAATGTTGTAAATCCATTTTTGTGGAATATTTTTATTAATTCATCTAAGTATGGATAAAGAGTAGGTTCTCCTGATAAAGATATGGCTACATGCTTTGGTTCTAATGCCTCTTTAAATTTTTTCTCTCCAACTCTATCTAAAACTCCTTTATATCCCATAATAATCTTTTTATGCATTTCTAAGATTTTTTCATAAACAACCTCTGGTTCGTCCCACTTTGGTTCTTTTATTTGGCTAATTTCTTTTCCTACATCCATTGGTAGAACTCTCCAACAGAATATACAATTTTGCTGACACCAAATAACTGATGGTGTGCATTGAATACATCTGTGTGTCTCAATACCATAAAATTTTGATTTATAACAACTTTTATCTTCTAACATCTTTTTTCTAACCCATCCACATAGTTTAACTGCTGTGTGGTTATCTATCTGATACCTCTGCCTTCTTAAAATCTTATAAATTTCTTCTGGAATCATAATCTCACTTTAATCTATGTTTAACTTTTTTTATTGACTCCATAAATCGATACTTCAAAACAACTGGGGGGATTTCAATATTGGGGCATTTTTCATTGTATGGGATTGTTTTGGCTATAATAACTTTACATTTCTCTTCATTTAATGCCTTTTTAAATTCTTTTTCAAATTCTTCCAAACTTTTTGTAGTTACAGCATCTAAACCACAACCCTTAGCTACCTCTTCCAAGTTTGTATTTCTCATTGTGTGTGTTTTTTGATTGCCAGTAGAACCATAAGCAGAGTTATCTATTATAACCAATATATAATTTTTTGGATTTAAATAACCTATTGTTGATAGTGAGCCAAGATTCATCAATATGGAGCCATCTCCATCTATGGCTATAACCTTATCTTCACAATTTAAAGCCAATCCCAACCCAATTGATGAAGCTAAACCCATTGAACCAAGCATATAAAAATTCCTCTCCCTATCTTTTACATAATACAACTCCTTTGATGGAAATCCTATATTGCTAACTATTATCTCCTTATCTCCAACATTTTCAACAATTTTTTTAATTACATCTATCCTCTTTGGATACATGGTTATCATCTCATCTTATTCTTCTAAATCATACTCCCAATACAATGCATCAAATAACAAAGCCACAGGATAAGATATCTTAAACATATAGGAAGAGGCGTATTTTATTAATTTACGTGCCTCTTCTGGTGTTTTTGGTTTATAGGTAGGGATTTCACAAACATCCAATAATTTTTCAATCCATCTTCCCATAGGTATTTGGGCAGGTATTTGCTCTTTCAAATCTCCTCTATGGCTGATTATTAATAAAGTTGGAATTTGAAAGGTTTTGTATAATGAGGCAATGGCATTTATTGAGTTCCCAATTCCAGAGTTTTGCATTAATATTGCTGTTTTTTTTCCTGATAAATATGCCCCAGCACAAATACCGAATGCTTCTTCCTCTCTTGTAGCAGGTATGTGGGTGATGTCTTTATCCTCTTCAATTAATTTTATTAGATTTTTTAAGTTTGCACATGGAACAGAACATATAAAATTAATTTTTGAGTCCTTTAAACCTTGATATATTGCTAAGCTACCCTTCATACTATCCCTCTTTTTTACTATTTGGAAATAAATCACAAAAAATATATACTTAATCTTGCTATTTACTATCAACTTTTTATAATTTTACACTACATTTATACTATAAGAAACATATATGTGCTAACAATTCTTATAAGAAATAACGGTGATTGAATGAAAGCATTTGAATTCTTGTATGAAGAGTTTGAAAGAGGTTTAACGGTTGTATTGGATAAAGGTTTGCCTCCAAAGTATGTTGAAGATTATCTAAAAGTTTGTGGTGATTATATAGATTTTGTAAAGTTTGGATGGGGAACATCTGCGGTTATTGATAGAGATGTGATTAAAGAGAAAATTAACTATTACAAAGATTGGGACATTAAAGTTTATCCCGGAGGGACGTTGTTTGAATATGCCTATGTTAAAGGTAAGTTTAATGAATTTTTAGATGAATGTAAAAAACTTGGATTTGAAGCGGTTGAAATTTCAGATGGTTCTTCAGATATTAGCTTAGATGAGAGAGAAAAAGCAATAGAGAAAGCTAAGGATAACGGTTTTATAGTTTTAACAGAAGTTGGTAAAAAGTTGCCAGAGAAAGATAAAAAATTAACCATAGAAGATAGAATTAAGTTAATAAACTTTGATTTAGATGCTGGGGCAGATTATGTTATTATTGAAGGTAGGGAGAGTGGTAAAGGTATAGGGTTGTTTGATAAAGAAGGGAAGGTAAAGGAGGATGAGTTAGATGTATTGTCTAAAAATGTTGATATAAACAAGATTATCTTTGAAGCTCCACAAAAAAATCAGCAAGTGGCATTTATATTGAAGTTTGGTAGCTCTGTAAATTTGGCAAATATTGCCTTTGATGAGGTTATAAGCTTAGAAACATTGAGGAGAGGGCTTAGAGGAGACACATTTGGAAAAATTTAGTAAATAAAGTCAATCGATAATCTCAATCCCTCTCTCAACTATTTTAAATTTAACCCTCTCCTCTCCAGCATGTAGATGTTTCTCCAATATAGCCAACCTATCTCCGTTGAGTTTTTCTAATCTTACTATACATTTACTCCAATATTCCAACAACCTACCTCCAGAGGCCTCAAAACCATTAACTGTTTCTCTCACTTGATTGGTTATTATAACAGCTAAGTTATTTGTTTTAGCCAACTTTAATAATGTCTTTACTTGATTACCGAGCATTTTATTGAGCATGATGTTTTTATTTGCCTCATCACTTAACTCCAACCTATACAAAGATGTTATATTATCAACAACTATCAAACTCGCGTTATTGGCAATTAAAGGCAATTCTTTTTGTATAACTTTATCCTGCTCATAGAAATCAAAGACATTATATATTATCATATTTTCTAAAACTTTTTGATAGTTGTTTGGGGCTATTTGTTTAATCCTCTCAATTGATAAACCTCCCTCAGTGTCTATGTAAATAACCTTCCCAAAATTAACGGCATTTATGGAGTTGATAATACATATATTTGTCTTTCCCACTCCCGGAGGTCCATAAATTTGAGTTATTATTCCCTTTTCAGCATTTCCCAATAAAATTTCTTTTAGCATATAAATCCCTATTCAGGTCTGTTGTTTATTTCCTCTAAAATTATCTTTATGGCTTTATCTACTGCTTTAGCAACCTCTTCAGAAAGACCTGGTTTAATATACGGCATTGTAAATTCTTTTCCTTGACAACCAATAACCACGACCTCTATCCCTTTATTGTATAAATCTTTGAGAAATGGAGCCAATGGGACATTATGGGCATCAAAAGAATATTTTTTAATATTTGGTAATTCATCAACATCTATCTTTTTTATTGTTCCCGGCTCTAAACCAAAATCAATGGCATCAACAACAATAATCTTCTTAACATCTTCATCAACCAATGTCATTAAATAATAAGCTCCACTTGCTCCAGCATCAATAACTTCAACATTGTCCGGCAAGTTCATCTTCTCCAATTTACTGACAACCTCACAACCAAAGCCATCATCCCCAAACAATAGATTTCCACAACCAACAATTAATATATCCCTTTTCTTTCTCATTTTATCACTTATTTAATATCTCTTTATATTTTTTAGCTACTTCTTTTGGATTTTCTGATTGATAGATTGCTCTACCAACAATAACATAATCATCTTCATCCAAAATATTTAAAATATCCTCAATTCTCCCTCCCTGAGCACCGACTCCTGGAGTTATTACAGGCAGTTTTGCAATTTCTTTAATCTCTCTAAGTCGTTCAGGTCTCGTTGATGGAGCTACAATAGCATCAACTTTAAGATTTTTAGCCATCTCTGCCAATTTATTAGATATCGGTTGTAAAAATTGAACAGCTCCGGGATGGCTCATTTCAGTAACCATTATCACTTTTTTATTTAATTTTTTAGCAACATCCTGCACTGCCTTAACAGAATCTTCACCAACAAAACCATGAACTATTATTCCATCGGCATATTTTAATGTTATTTTTGCTATTTTCTCATTTGTTGCTGGGATGTCTGCAACCTTAAAGTCAGCTATAACTTCTTTATTGTAGAGTTTTTTTATTTCTTCTATAATTTCCATCCCTGCAGATAAAACTAAAGGATATCCAACTTTTATGGCATCAACATAATTTTTAACTTCCTCTACAATTTTTAAAGCTTCATCCTTGTCTAAAACATCGAGAGCTAACATTAACTTTGGCATCATATCCCCGCAATTTTTTGCGTTACATAGTGTTTTTCAAAATTAATAAAATTTATTGTGAAAGGTTTGAACGCCTTTCCTTTGAAAGACATTCATTAGTGCCTTAGTTATTCCAAAGTTTTGAAAGACACCAAATAGTTTGGATAAAATTTATATAAAAAAGTTGAGTATCTTATATCAACATAACTATAATGAATTTTAAGAATACTTTACCTTTTCGAGGTGAATGTTTTGATAAAGAAAATCGAACTTTTAAAGAAAATAAGGGAATTTCTTATATTAAATTTAGAAATTAAAAAGCTTATGCAAGAATTAAATGTAGATGATGATGTCTATGAAGCTTATGAAAAAGTAACAAAAATTGTTAGAGAGCCAAATATTAAACTCTATAGGCAGTATTATGATGCAGTGAAAGAGATGTTTTACGATGAGTATGGCAAAAAAAGAAAAGATATTCCATGGTTTCCAAAAATTGATTATAGCAGATGTAAAAATTGTAAAAAATGTATTTCTTTTTGCCCAAGAGGCGTTTATGATGTAGAAAATGGAAAGGTTGTTGTAAAGTATCCATATAGTTGCATAGTAAATTGTAATGCCTGCTCTATAATGTGTTGTGAAAACAACGCTATAATTTTTCCAGATGAAAAAATACCTCATGTAAAATTATAGTTTTTCGTAAAAATCCTCAATTTTATATTTTAATGATTAACTTAATTTATCTTAATATGTTGTATGATTTCCATACCGAAACGGTCTGATTTTAACTA
>JBDOKN010000223.1:0-1642 GCA_039833665.1 Methanocaldococcus sp. | reverse complement strand
ATAAAAGAAATTTTAGATAATAGGTGATTTAATGATAATTAAAAAGGTAAAAATGAATGTTTTCCCATTAGATGTTTATGAGCAAATTAGAGGAGAGAATACATTTTTGTTGGAATCGGCTGAGGGAGTCCCAAAGATTGCGAGATATTCAATCTTAGGAAAGGCAGAAGGAAAAGTAATATTTAAAAAAAATAAGTTGAAAGTTGATAGCTTTACAGAATTTGGAGATAAAGCTAAAGATTTAGAAGGAAAATATGAATGTCCATTAGATGCTTTAAGAGAAGTTAGGAATAATTATTTAAAATATGTGGATGTTTCCGACATTCAACCAATACCAAGATTTAAAGGAGGTTTGGTTGGATATTTAAGCTATGACATTATTAGATACTGGATTGATTTATCAAACATTAATCCAAAGCCAATAAATGATTTAAAATTTCCAGATGCAGAGTTCTTTATTGTTAAAAGCTTTATTTCATTTGATTTAAAGGAAAAAGTAATTAATTTAATAGCAGAGAATGAAGAAGGCATTAAAGAACTTGAAAAAATTATAGAAGAAGGAAAGACAAAAAATGAAACAAATAAAAACAAAAATAAAGAAGAAAAAACCATAAAAGATGAAGGATTAAAAATAAAATCCAACATGAGTAAGGAAGAGTTTATTGAAGCAGTTAAAAAAGCTAAGGAGTATATTTTTGCTGGGGATATTTTCCAAGTGGTTTTATCAAGAAGGATAGAGATTGATTTAGATAATTTAGACCACTTAGAAATTTACAAAAAAGTTAGAGAGATAAATCCTTCTCCATATATGTATTACTTGGACTTTGGAGATAGAAAGATTATTGGCTCATCACCAGAGATTTTGGTTAGGACTGATTATAAAGACAATAAAAGATTGGTTATAACAAGGCCTATAGCTGGAACAATAAGGAGAGGTAAGACAGAAGAAGAAGACAAGGAGTTGGAGAGAAAGCTGTTAAGTGATGAGAAAGAGAGAGCTGAGCATGTTATGCTTGTAGATTTAGCAAGAAATGATATTGGAAAAATATCAAAATTTGGAACTGTTGAAGTTACCGACTTTATGATAATCGAGAAATACTCCCATGTCCAACATATAGTTAGTAATGTTGTTGGAGAGCTAAAAGACAATTATGATTCGTTTTTAGCTGTAAAAGCTACCTTCCCAGCTGGAACTTTAAGTGGAGCTCCAAAGGTTAGGGCGATGGAGATTATTGAAGAGCTTGAAAAGACGTGGAGAGGACCCTATGGCGGGGGAGTTGGCTATTTCGGATGGGATGATTTAATGGATTTAGCCATAACCATCAGAACATTTGTAATTAAAAAAAATAAGGGGTATATACAAGTTGGTGCTGGAATTGTAGCTGATTCAATCCCAGAAAATGAATGGGAAGAGACAGAGAGAAAGGGAATGGCTAACGTTAGAACAATTGAGAGTTTAGTTGGGAGATAAAGAACTATAAAATTTATAGTGTTAATTATATAAATATGATAATCTAAATAATAAATATTAATATTAAAGAGCTAAGGAGGGGATAATCATAATTAAAAAACTAATTGAGGCATTAAGGCAGGCACAGGATGAAGATTTCAAAATATTAAAAATTATAGAAATATCAATGAG
>JBDOKN010000222.1:0-8804 GCA_039833665.1 Methanocaldococcus sp. | reverse complement strand
CTGTTGTTGAAGATGGAAAAAAACCCGTTTTGATAATTGATGAGTTGCAAAAGTTAAAGAATATCTACTTTAACGGAGGAAAGTCATTATTGAATGAGTTGTTTAATCTCTTCGTCTCTTTAACTAAGATGGAACACCTATGCCATGTTATTTGTATAACTTCCGATACTTTGTTTATTGATGAAATCTATAGAAACTCAGCATTAAAAAATGCATCTAAGTATTATTTAATTGACTGGTTAAGAAAAAATAGCATAAGGGAGATTTTAAAAGAAGAAAGATTTAAGGAGGAAGAGATTAGTTATTGTTTAAATTATTTATCTTTACCTTATGAAATAGTTGATTTAATTGAAAATAAAAAACTCGGTTTAACTGTTGAAGAGACAATAAAACAGTGGATTAATATTGAAAAGGATGGGTTGAAATATTTAATAGACACTACTGATTTAGATGATGAAAAAATATATAATGTCCTATCTAAGTTTAATGACAAGATAAAAATCTATTATGATAAAGAGGTTAAAAAAGAGGAAATGAGGTATATAAAGTTTTTAGTAGAAAATGAAATTTTATTTTATGATGTGGTTAACGGGATTATTAAACCAACTTCAATAATTGAGTGGTATGCTATTAGAGAGGTTATAAAAGTGATACAATGAAATTAACTGAGAAAAACATTACCTTGTTTGCTCTAACATGTTTTGTAATTATATCTACTACTTGGCTATTTTTAAATCCAATCCAACCAAAAGAAAAGCATGTAGCTGAGGTAAAGGAAGGGGACTATGTCATTATAAAGGGATATATTCAAGAGATACATGTTAAAAGAGACGAATATAGGCATGTTATTAATATTTCAAGAATAGTTATAAATGATGGCACTGGGAATTTGGATGTCGTTGCCTTTGGTAAGACAAGAAAAGAGCTTTTAAATTATATATTGAGCTATTGCCCAATGATTAAAGAAGGAGATTATGTTGAAGTTAAAGGGAAAATCTCATTATATAAAGGAAAATATGAAATTATTTTAAAAGATATTGAAGATTTTAAGCTAATAGAAAAGAGAAACTTTGAAAGAGACATTTATCTATCACCAACACCAACAAATATCTATGCCTCAAAGTATGGCAAAAAATATCACACATTACAAAACTGTCCGTATGGAAAAAGATTAAAAAAAGAAAATATAATATATTTTTATTCTGAAGATGATGCAAAGGCCTTAGGTTATGAAAAGTGCAAGTGGTGTGAAGAACATGGTGATTAATTATGAAAAAATATAAGAAATTTTTTGCTATAGCTATTTGTTCTCTACTGTTATTCACTGTTTATTTTTATAGAGACCCAGATAGGGACATAACAAAAGGAAATAACATCATCTTATCTCCAGCAGATGGAACTGTTGAATACATAAAATTCTATAAAAATGGAAATCCAGAGGTCTTTAAAGATGGAAATTGCTATGTTATAAACGTTTCAAGATACTTCCCAAATGGGTGTTATGTTATAGGCATTTTTATGTCCCCGTTGGATGTGCATGTTAATAGAGCTCCGATAAGTGGGGAGGTTGTGTATGTGAAGCATATTGAGGGAAGTTTCTACCCAGCATTTTTAAGTGATGTTGAAAAAACAAATGAAAGGAATATTGTTATAATAAAAAATGGCTCTGAATACATTGGAGTGGTTCAGATAGCTGGATTTGTTGCGAGAAGATGTTGGCTAAGCATAAAAGAAGGAGATTATATAGAGATGGGACAGAGAATAGGAAAGATAAAGCTTGGTTCTCAAACTGCTGTAATAATTCCAGCCAGCTACAATATAACAGTTAAAGTGGGAGAGAAGGTTTATGCTGGACAAACAATCATTGCAATTAAAAGAACAGATAATTAATGAGATTAAAGAGAGAGTTTTAAGAATTAGGGAAGATTTAGGTCTAAATAAGGCAGATTTTGATATTGTAGATATTGAGATATATGATAAAATTCTAATTGTTTATACAAAAAACAGAACCGATAAATCAACAATTATAGGACCGGGAGGTTGGGTTGTTGGAAGATTAAGGGAAGAGATGAAAAATAGATTTGAGATTATAAGAGTTGAGGATTACACAGACAAAGTTTTATTTGAAGAAAGAGTAAAAACAGTCAAATCTTTATTTAACGATGAAATTATCCAAGACATCTGTAACTATTTTTTATATAAAAAGATTCCTAAAAAAAAGAAGGATGTTATCTGCCTAATTCATTGTCAATATGATTTATATGCCTCAGATATCTTATCAAATATTTTTAATGTTAAAGCAATAACTTATAACTTTCCAGCGTTAGTCCCAGATAAAACCAAGAAAAAAATTATTAATTTTTTAAATAAAAGAGATATAGAGCATGAATTTTTAAAACTATCTCTCACAAAGGATGAAATAAAAAATCTTATTGATTCATTTCCTTGCGGATTTTTAAAAGAAAAGATTATAGAGGATTTAGGGGGCTATGTATTTACAAGCTGTTTAAATAATACAGTTTTTAAATATAAGAGAGGGATAATTATAAATTTTTTTGAACTCTTCCCAATAAAAACTAAAAAGGATGAAAATTATTTAAATTACTGCCCTCTATGTATTCAAAGTTGTAAAATTGATAAAAATAAAGAAAAACTTATAAAAAAGGTTATTAAAGAGGTTTATAAAGGATTTAAAGAGCCAACAGATGCATCTGAAGAGATATTAGCAATGATAAAGTGATGTGGTGATAAGGTGATATTTTTCTTCGAATGAAACTTTAATAAAGTTTCATCAAAAACTAACACCTCCTCGCTTCGCTCAGAGGTGTAAATTAAAAGATTCTCATGGTGATAGAGTGATATTATTTTTCGAATATGCCCTTGCCTCTGGTTTTGAGGACAAAGGTATTTTAAAAGAAGGAAAGATGATGTTTGACACACTATTAAGGCAATTCTTAGAGATTGATAACGTTATAACTCTAATCTATAAAGATTTTGTTGATGATTATAAAGATTTTAAAAACATTAAGATAGTTGAGATTGAAAAAGAAAGTGAGATTAAAGATAAGCTAAACAACATCTTAAAATCTGAAAAAATAGATTATGCATTGGTTATAGCTCCAGAGGATGAAGGTATTTTATATAGTTTAACAAAAATCATTGAAAGCTATCCAGTAAAAAATCTTGGATGCTCTTCAAAAGCCATAAAAATAGCTGGAAACAAATATCTAACTTACTTAGCAATAAAAGATTCTGTAAAGACGCCAAAGACCTTTCCACCAAAGAAATATGTTATAAAAAAGATAGATAGTTGTGGAGGGAAATTTAATTTATTTGATGAAAACTTTTTAATTCAAGAGTTTGTTGATGGGGAAAATCTATCTGTCTCATTGATTGTTGGGAAAAAAATATATCCATTATCTTTAAATAGGCAGTATATCGATGAAAGGGGATTTGTCGGTGGAGAGGTAGATATTGAACATAAGTTAAAGGATAAAATATTTGAAGAAGTCATTAAAGCAGTTAAATGTATAGATGGGTTGAATGGATATGTGGGTGTTGATGTAATTGTTAATGATGAAATTTATATCGTAGAGATAAATCCAAGAATAACAACAACAATCTATGGATTAAAAACAGAGCCAAATTTGGCAGAGTTGTTAATAAAGAATGCAAACAATGAAGAGCTAAAATTTAAAGTTGAAGGGACGAGATTTACAATAGACAAATAAATTTGGTGATGCTATGAAAGACATAAAGGATAATCCAATAAGAAGAGGCATTGCCGAGCAAGGTGAGGCAATGCATCCCGGGTATACCAATAGGGCGGAGCCCTATGGTTGTAGAGACCCAAAGGATATTGTTCTTAAAGAGAGTGAGGATATTGAAGGAATAACAATTGAAGGACCTTGGTTAGAGGAAGATATGAGATTAGAGGATATAGTTAAAAACTACTACCTAAAAATTGGATTCCAAGCTTCACACATTGGTAAGGCAATAAAAATATGGAAACATATTGAAGAGAAAAGGAAAAAAGGAGAAGAAATAACAGTATTCTTTGGATACACATCAAATATTGTATCTTCTGGATTGAGGGAGATTATAGCATACCTTGTAAAGCATAAAAAAGTTGATGTCATTGTTACAACAGCTGGAGGAGTTGAAGAGGACTTTATAAAATGTTTAAAGCCATTCATATTGGGAGATTGGAAAGTTGATGGAAAATTATTGAGAGAGAAGGGAATAAACAGAATTGGAAACATCTTTGTTCCAAATGATAGATATATTGCCTTTGAAGAGTATATGATGGAATTTTTTAAAGAGCTTTTAAATTTACAGAGAGAAACTGAGAAAATAATTACAGCAAGTGAGTTCTGCTATAAGTTAGGGGAATTTATGGACAAAAAGTTGGGCAAAGAGAAGGAGAAATCAATCCTATATTGGGCATATAAAAACAATATCCCAATATTCTGCCCGGCAATAACTGATGGTTCGATTGGAGACATGCTGTATTTCTTTAAAAAATATAATAAAGATGAAGAGCTAAAGATAGATGTAGCTAACGACATTGTAAAGCTAAACGATATAGCTATAAACTCTAAGGAAACAGCATGTATTGTTTTAGGTGGCTCTTTACCAAAACACAGCATTATAAATGCCAATCTATTTAGGGAAGGAACGGATTATGCTATATATATAACCACTGCCCTTCCTTGGGATGGTTCTCTAAGTGGAGCCCCACCAGAGGAAGGCATATCATGGGGAAAAATTGGAGCTGAGGCAGATTATGTTGAAATTTGGGGAGATGCAACAATAATATTCCCATTATTGGTTTATTGTGTGATGAAGTGATAATATGCTCTATGTTGTAGGTATAGGAAGTGGTAGTGAAAGGCATTTCACAAAAGAGGCAGAAGAAACTTTAAATAAGGTAGATTTGATTGTGTGCTATAAAAACTACAAAAAGTTTGTTGAGAGGTTTAATAAGCCAATATACACAACTGGAATGACAAAAGAGATTGATAGAGTTGATTATGCCTTAAAAGAGGCAAAAGATAAAGATGTTGCCTTAGTTTCAAGTGGAGATGCAACAATCTATGGCTTAGCTTCTTTAACCTATGAGATAAATGCAGTTAAGGGCTATAACGTTGATATAAAAGTTGTTCCAGGAATAACTGCCGCTTCATTAGCTTCTGCAATATTAGGAAGTCCGTTAAATCACGATTTTGTCGTTATAAGCTTTAGTGATTTATTAACTCCTTTAGAGACAATATTAAAGAGGTTTAGATATGCATTGGAAGGAGATTTTGTTATCTGTATATACAACCCATTAAGTAAAAAGAGGAAAGAGCCATTCTTAAAAGCTATGGATATTTTAGCTGAATTTGCAAAAGATAAAGATTATGTAGTTGGAATGGTTAAAAATGCCGGAAGAGATAATGAGGATGTTGTAATTACAAACTTCAAAGAGATTTATAAAAATTTAGAAAAATATTTGGAATTTATAGATATGAATACAATATTGATTATTGGTAATTCTTCAACAAAGATTATAGATGGCAAGATGATTACTCCAAGAGGTTATTTAAATAAATATAAAATTTAGGTGAAAATTATGCTTGAAAAAATTAGAGAGGAGTTAAACTCATACTTTTTAGAAAGAAGGGAGGAGATTGATATTGCTTTGACTTCAATCTTGGCTAATGAGCATACTGTATTTTTGGGAAATCCCGGAGTTGCTAAATCTCAATTGATTAGGGCTATTGCTTCACATATTAATGCAAAATACTTCGAAAAGCTTATAACAAGATTTACAACAGAAGATGAGTTGTTTGGACCGTTAAGCATTAAAGAATTAAAAGATAATGATAGATTCGTTAGAAAGACCTCTGGTTATCTTCCAACTGCAGAAATTGCCTTCTTAGATGAGGTTTTTAAAGCAAACAGTTCAATATTAAACGCTTTATTATCAATAATTAACGAGAGAATTTATCACAATGGGGATAGAATTGAGAAAGTGCCTTTAATAAGTTTATTTGGAGCTTCAAACGAACTGCCGGAAGAAAATGAATTGTTAGCATTCTATGATAGATTTCTGTTTAGGAAAGTGGTTAGAGGAATAAGAAGTTATGAAAATCTCTCAAAGTTGATAGATTTAGAAGAAGAGTATAAACCAAAAACCATAATTGATGTTGAAGATGTTAAAAAAATGCAGAAAGAGGCATTGAAGGTTGATATTTCAAATATAAAAGATGATTTGATTAAAATAAAGCTATCGTTAGAAAGTGAGGGAATAATAATCTCTGACAGGAGATTTAAAAAATCAGTTAAAGCAGTTAAGTGCTTTTCCTATTTAAACGGCAAAGAAAAAGCTGATGAAAATGATTTAGACATTTTGAGGCATATCTATTGGAATGAGCCAGATGAGTTCTTTAAAGTTTCGGTAGAGATTTTTAAGATATCAAATCACTTTGCTGGCTTTGCACTGGAGCAGAGGGAGATTTTAGACAGCTTAATGAACGAGATAAAGAAGATTAATAAAGATAGAATCTCATTAGGGGGAATAGAGTATAGAAAATGCCTTGAAATTTTAGGAAAGCTAAATAGTATGTCTATAACTTTAAAGGATGTTAAAAATAAAGCAATTGAGGCAAATAAACCTTATGAACTTGTTGATGATGTTTTAAAAGAGGTTGAAGGATTTAAAAAATATGTTGAAGAATTATTGAAGGGATAATTTATGAAAAACGTTATAAAGCATGATGCCTACGACAAAAAAGCTTATGAGAGATTTTTAAAGAATAGCAAATATTTGCAAAAACTTATTAATCATTACTCTCAATTTCATCCAATTCATGAGAAGTTGGCTGAAGATACCTTTTATGCATTCTTTAAGTATGTTGTTGAATTCAATGAGCATGTAGAGGAGAAATTTAAGATAAATAAAGCAATTTTAGAAGGAGCTATAAAAAATATTGAGTATGAAAAAAGCAAGTTATTAACTGAATTGGATGAGGTAAATGCTGGAACTGCTACAATAATGTTTTGTGAGAAATTTTTTGAAAATCTAAAACTTGCAAAGTTAAATAAAGAGCTAAAAAATTTTGCATCTGAAGGGAAAGGAGAGAGATTAGAAGATAAATTAAAAGAAATAGCCAAAAATACAATGAAAGATATAGCAGATGAGGTTTATGAAGTTATACAGGGATTCAATGCCGTTGATAGCTTTGGAAGGGGAAAGGGAGATAAAAAGCTACTATCACCAGAAGAGAGGATAAAGTTAGTAGATAAAATATTGCAAAACAAAAAGATTAGAGAGATTGTTAAAAAACTTGGTAAGTTGAGGTTGTTGGCTATAAATGAGTATAAATCAAAGATTAAACATTACTCTGGAGAGATATATTCAACAAAAATCGGGAGGGATTTAAAGCATCTACTGCCAAAAGAGATTGCTAATCTTTCAGACGAGATTTTGTATTATGACTTTTTAAGGAGGTTTGTTGATAGAAAGCTCTTAATCTATGATATTCAGAATAAGTTGGAGAAGCAAAAAGGTCCGATTATAATTTTATTAGACCACAGTGGTTCAATGTATGGAGATAGGGAGATTTGGGGAAAGGCAGTTGCTTTATCTATAATAGAGATTGCCAAAAGGGAAAATAGGGTGATTTATTATATTGCCTTTGATGACGGTGTTAGATTTGAGAAGAAGATAAATCCAAAAGCTATAACTTTTAATGAGATAATTGAGATTGCCTCTTTATACTTTGGTGGGGGAACAAACTTTATAATGCCATTGAATAGGGCTATTAGTATAATAAAAGAGCATGAAACATTTAAAAATGCAGATATATTATTAATAACTGATGGTTATGCAGAGGTAAATGAAAATTTTTTAAAAGAGTTTAAGCAGTTTAAAAATGAACATAATGTTAAATTAATCTCTGTATTTGTTGAAACCTTTCCAACTGAAACTTTAAAAATGATTTCTGATGAAGTTATAAAGGTTTATGATTTGGCAGATGAAGAGGCAAGGAAGATATATAAATCCATATCTTAAATTAATTTTTTCTCAATAACTTCACCTCTTGGCTCGACTTCTTCAAATATTTGTGCCTCAAACCTATAAATTTTAACTCCTTCAGCCAGCCACATATCTGGGGGCAATCCAGCTTTTAAGCAGAGATGAGCTAAATACTCTTCAACATCCCATCCATACTCTACTGGCACTTGTGGCAATAAAAGCCCTCTATAAAAGCCATATTCAATAATTAACCCATCCCTACCAATTTTTATTTTTTCCAAATACTCTTTTGGATTTCTAACCTTTATAAGTTCTGGTGGTGTTAAAATACTAACTTCAACTACAATGCTGTCCATTTCTTCTAACGTTACGGGAGGAAATCTTGGGTCCTTTGTTGCCGCACTTATTGCCGCTTCTTTTAATGCTTCAATTAATGGCATTATTGGTTCTGGGATTCCTATGCAACCTCTTAACTCTTTATCTGGATAGGTATGGAGAGTACAAAAACAACCTCTTTTCTCATTAAAGATTTCTGGGTAGTCCTCTATGATAATATCATTTCCTGCTAAGTAGTTTTCTATAACAGCCCTTGCATATTTTACAGCAAATGTTCCCTCTTCTAAGGTTAATAATCTCATACTTTCACCATAGTCGAAATTTAAGATTTATATGAATAATTAAATAAGTGATAACGCTCAGCTGTCCCAGGTCTCATCACAATTCAGTGAAGTCGGCACTCATCATCGCGTTAAGTTTTTAAATTTTATTTTTATATTTTTTA
>JBDOKN010000221.1:0-2299 GCA_039833665.1 Methanocaldococcus sp. | reverse complement strand
TCTTCAATTAACCCCAACAACTTTGGAATGTCTTTTTTTGTATGAATGCCATGGGCTAAGAAAACAGGGACTACAATGATTTTTTTAGCCCCTTGCTCTATTGCATTTTTAATTGCTTGTGGAATTGTTGGCTCATTGAATTCCATTATCCCAATTTCAACGATTGGAAAGATATTTTTTTCTTTAATTTTTTCAGCTAATTTTACTAAAAGCTCTTTGCTGTATGGCAACCTACTACCATGCCCTACTAAGACCAATGCCTCCACCATATCACCGTTATTATTTTATGCAAAGTAATTAATACTAACTATTATATATACTCTTCGTTTATCTAAAAGTTTAACTATAGTTCTTTTCAAAACTGAATAAAATTTATTAATGAAGTTTGAACTCCTTCCTAATGGAAGGGTTTCATTAATACCTTATGTATTCCAAAATATTTTGAAAAGAACTATAAAATGAAATATTGAGGAGGAGTAGAAATATGGATACATCTAAATTTATACTAATGGTGGCAATAATAATTTGGCTAATTTTGTATGCTATCAGGGACTCAATAAATTTAAAGACCTATGGAGGAGTTTTTGGGATTTTAAGGACAAAATTAGGATTAAAAACAATAGAAAAACTTGGAAGATACAAAATTTGGCAAAAAATTGGATTAGTATCAATACCAATCTGTGTAATACTTGGATTTTTGATGCTTTTTAATATAATAGCCATGAGTATAAAGCTGTTATCTGGAACTCTACCAAAAGAAGCGGCTAAACCAGTTGTGTTTTTGTTTGGGGATGTTATTCCATGGATTCCCGGAATTATTGCTTTATTGATAGCAATTTCTGTGCATGAGTTGGCTCATGGCATATTTGCCAAATCATTTGGTATTAACGTTAAAAGCTCTGGGATTTTATTATTATTGGGATTGCCATTAGGAGCATTTGTTGAGTTGGGAGATGAGTTTAAAACTGCAAAGAAAAAAATTAGAGGAGCTATTGCCTCAGCTGGACCATTGGCAAATTTAGTAATATTTTTAATATCCATCCCTCTGCTATCATTTAGCTATAACTTACCAACAGAGTTAAAAATTGTTGATGTTAAAGAACCAGCATCAAAGTTTTTACAGAAGGGAGATGTTATTTATGAAATTAACAATAAAAAGATAAAATCGTTAGATGACTTTAAAGAATTTGCCAAAACTATAAAGCCAAATAAAGAGTATGAGATAAAGGTTTTGAGAGAAGGTAAGATATTGACATACAAAATTGTTAGCTCAAAGGATGGAAAACTTGGAGTTATGGTAGCTCCAAAAGGTAGCGTGGCATTATTTATAAACACTATCTATTGGACTTACTGGTTTAACTTTTTACTGGCTTTATTTAACCTACTTCCAGCTATGCCTTTGGACGGATTCCATGTATGGAACGCACTTCCAGAATTGTTAAAAGAGAGGAAAAATGAATTTATTGCAAAGATTGGGTATATATTGGGATTATTTATAAATGAAAAAACCTTGAGCTCAATAACATTATTGGTTTGGTGGATTATTTTAGGTAGTATATTGTATTCAATGTGGTAGGGATATATTTTGAAACCATAAAAATTTTGGGTTTTTATACTCCAAATATGGGAGATATAACATTTTTTGGTGGATAGGATGGATATTATTAACTTTTATATTTATGGGTTTGTTTCTCTTTTTATCACAATAGACCCAATTGGTTTAATTCCAATAGTGCATTCTTTAACATATCCTTATCCAAAGGAGCAGAGGATAAAAATCATAAAAAAGGCAATAATTTCCTCAACAGTGGTTTTATTGCTATTTGCTTTATTTGGAAATTATATTTTTGGCTACTTTGGTATTACAATAGATGCGTTTAGAGTGGCTGGAGGAATTTTGCTCTTTAAAATAGCTTGGGACATGCTTCACGCAGAAATTCCAAAAACAAAACATAAACCAGATGAAAAAATAGAACTCGAAGATATTGACAGCATTGTTTATGTCCCTCTGTCAATCCCGTTAATTTCTGGACCAGGAGCAATAACAACAACCATGATTTTAGTCAGCAAAGCACACAGCATCTTAGAGAAGGTTATTGTTATATTTTCAATACTGTCAGCCATGCTTATCTCTGGAATTATCTTGTCGTTATCTGATTTTATAATTAGAAGGGTTAATATATACGGTATTAATGCGTTTGTGAGAATTATGGGGTTGTTATTGGTAGCTATTTCTGTCCAAATAGTATTTATTGGAATAGTTGGATTATATAAAAACATTGGAATGCAATAAAAATTT
>JBDOKN010000220.1:0-10638 GCA_039833665.1 Methanocaldococcus sp. | reverse complement strand
CAACGTAATCAACCCTCATATCCGGAACAGACAAGTTATTTTTACCTACAATTCCAGATATCTTTTCCAAAAGCTCAAAAAACTTATCCCTATTTACTGATTTTTTAAAGGCATATAAGCTTCCAGTCCCTCCACTTATTGCTATTCTCTTAGCTCCAGCCCTTTTAAATGCCTTAACTTCCTCAACAACATCCTCAACATCTCTACTCCTAATATTTTTACCAAAAAACTTTGGAACTTGGCAAAATGTGCAATTGCCTAAACAACCTCTATGCGTTTCAATATAGACATTAGCCCCCCTAACTGATTGTTGCCCTATATCTCTTGGTATTAGAGGGAGGGGATGATTTAAGTCAGGTTTTTCCTTTGGATAATTAATAACTATTTCATCCCCATTTTTATAAGCTAATCCCTCTTCATCCCCTTCAATAATCTTTGGAGTTGTTATTTCTCCCTCTCCAACTATAACCCCATCAACATTTAATTCATTTAAAATAATCTCTGGATAAGCTGAAATACATCCAGCAATATAAACTTTTGTTTTATTTTTCCTAACCTTTTTTATAAAATCTACTATTTCCCTAATATCTTTATCTAATATGTGTAAAGTTGAGTATAAGCTGAAAATAACCACATCTGACTTTAAAAATAGTGTTTTATCAATCTTTCTGACTAAATAGACGTTATAGCCCTTATGTTTTAAAATCCCGCCAACAAGCATAGCACCATAAGTATAAACCTCTGGGCTGTAAATTGTAATCCTCATAAAATCCCCTTTATAGTTCTTTTCAAAAGTGAATAAAATTTATTAAGGAAGTTTGAACTCCTTCCATTAGGAAGGAGTTCATTAATACCTTATGTATTCCAAAATATTTTGAAAAGAACTATAATTTTATTTAAAGAAATTTTAAAATTAATAAAAATCCTAACTTTTAGGATTAAGATTTTTATTATTTTTATCTTTATTTTACCTCTATTTATTAAACCTCATTTATATGAAAGATATTATACAACTGTCTAATACTAATATTTGATGTTTCTAACTATATATACAATAATTATTCAAAGTTAATGTGAGGTGATATTATGGCAGTGATAAGAACAGAAGAACTCAATAAAAATTTTGTAAATGAGGTTATTGAAGAAGGAAAACTGGTTTTAGGTGAAGCAATAGTAAGGTCAATAAAGGCATGCTATCAGTGTGGGACATGCACAGGTAGCTGTCCAAGTGGGAGAAGAACAGCTTATAGAACAAGAAAAGTTTTAAGAAAAGTTTTATTTGGATTGGATGATGTTTTAGATAGCGATGATATATGGTATTGCACAACCTGCTACGCATGTTATGAAAGATGCCCAAGAGATGTAAAAATAACTGAAATAATAAAAACACTGAGAAACCTGGCTACAAAAAAAGGAAACATGGCATTAGCACATAGAAAAACAGCATCTTATGTTTTAAGATTTGGACATGCAGTTCCTGCAAACAAACAAATCGTTGAACTAAGGGGAAAACTTGGCTTACCTGCAAAATCACCAACAGCCCAATTTAGTGATAAGGACTTGGAAGAGGTTAGAACATTAATTAAGGAGCTTAAATTTGATGAATTAATAGGATTTGATTGGGAAAAAATGGACTTAAAAGAAAAACAATAAAGGCATAATCCAACTTAACAAAAATAAGTGAAATAAAGTGAATGATGAAAAACAGACATATAAAATTACATAAAATGCCAAAAATTAAATCTGGTGATAAAATGAAATATGCATTTTTTTTGGGTTGCATAATGCCACATAGATATCCGGGAATTGAAAAAGCTACAAAAATTGTTATGGAGGAGTTAGGCGTTGAGTTAGAATACATGCCAGGAGCTTCATGTTGCCCAGCACCAGGGGTATTTGGTTCATTTGACCAAAAAACATGGCTCACATTGGCGGCAAGAAACTTATGCATTGCAGAGGAGATGGGCTTAGATATTGTAACTGTCTGTAATGGTTGTTATGGTTCTTTATTTGAAGCGGCACATATATTACATGAAAACAAAGAAGCATTGGACTTCGTAAATGAAAAATTAGATAAAATAGGAAAACAATACAAAGGAACAGTTGAAGTTAGACACTTGGCTGAGCTACTTTACAGAGATATTGGAGTAGATAAAATTAGGGAAAAGGTCGTTAGACCATTAGACAATCTAAATGTCGCTATCCACTACGGATGCCACTTACTAAAACCAGCTGATGTAAAACGCTTAGATTCTCCAGAAAGACCAAGATTATTTGAAGATATAGTTTCTGCAACAGGAGCTAAGCCAGTTATTTATAAAGATTACTTAATGTGCTGTGGAGCAGGTGGAGGAGTTAGAGCAAGATTCTTAGAAACAGCGTTGGACATGACAAGAGAGAAAATAAGAAACATGATTGAAGCAGGAGCTGACTGCACCGTAAATGTCTGTCCATTCTGTCACTTACAGTTTGATAGGGGGCAAGTAGAGATAAAAGAGAAGTTTGGGGAAGAGTATAACTTGCCAGTTTTACATTTAAGCCAGTTATTAGGTTTAGCGTTTGGAATGAAACCAGAGGATTTAGCAGTTAGCGTTCATGCTATTCCAGTAGACCCAGTTTTAAAGAAACTGGGAATAGAATAAAACATAAAATTAAATTTAACTTTTTTTATATTTTATTTTTTTGCTCTTTTAGATTTTTAATGATTTTTAATAAAGCTAAACCAAAGTTTTTTAAATATCTATTTTCAATCTGTTAATTAAAAATTTTACACAGGACACATAATGTTTATATAGTATTTGGTGAAATTATGATTAATAATAGAAATGAAATAGAAGTTAGGAAGTTAGAACATATATTTTTATGCAGTTATTGTAACGTTGAATATGAAAAAACGACATTATTAGAAGATATTGAGCTAATACACAAAGGAACATGTGGAATTAATTTTAAAAACATAGAAACAGAAATAAAATTGTTTGGAAAAAAATTATCCGCCCCAATTATTGTTTCTGGTATGACTGGGGGACATAGTAAAGCAAGAGAGATAAACAAAAATATTGCCAGGGCTGTTGAAGAACTTGGCTTAGGTATGGGTGTCGGCTCCCAGAGGGCGGCTATTGTTAATGATGATTTGATAGATACCTATAGCGTAGTTAGGGACTACACAAACAATTTAGTTATAGGTAACTTAGGGGCAGTTAATTTCATTGTAGATGGTTGGGATGAAGAGGTTATAGATAAGGCAGTTGAAATGATAGATGCTGATGCTATGGCTATACATTTCAACCCACTTCAAGAAATTATACAGCCAGAAGGTGACTTAAACTTCAAAAACATCCATAAGCTTAAAGAAATCATCTCAAACTATAAAAAGAGCTATAAAAATATTCCATTTATTGCCAAGCAAGTTGGAGAGGGTTTTTCAAAGGAAGATGCCCTGATATTAAAAGATATTGGGTTTGATGCAATTGATGTTCAAGGAAGTGGAGGCACTTCATGGGCAAAAGTTGAAATATATAGGGTTAAAGATGAAAAAATAAAAAATCTTCTTGGAAGATTTGCTAATTGGGGCATTCCAACTGCCGCATCAATATTTGAGGTAAAAAGTGTTTATGATGGCATGATTATTGGTTCTGGTGGTATAAGAGGAGGTTTAGATATAGCCAAATGCATGGCAATTGGTTGCGATTGTTGCTCTATAGCCCTACCAATATTAAAAGCTGCCCTAAAAGGATGGGAAGAAGTTGTTAAGGTCTTAGAGAATTATATAAAAGAGCTAAAAATTGCAATGTTCTTAGTTGGAGCTGAAAATATTGATGAACTTAAAAAAACTCCTTATATAATTAAAGGAACTTTAAAAGAATGGATTTCACAAAGGTTGTAATGTTGGCATTTATTATTTATTGGTGTTGTATTGTTAAATTATTTTTTACCTTAAATAGAATTCTGTAAATTTAAATATTTAGTTGAACTAAACAAATATTTAAATTATGGTTCTTTTCAAAAGTGAATAAAATTTATTGACAGTGAAGTTTGAACCCCTTCCTAATGGAGGGAGTTCATCAATACCATATATTTCAAAAATATTTTGAAAAAAAAACAGTGAGGAAGTGAGAGTGTGAAATTGGAGATTATTGCTATTGGAGGTTATGAAGAAGTTGGAAGAAATATGACAGCAGTTAATGTGGATGGAGAGATAATAATACTGGATATGGGTATAAGGTTAGATAGGGTCTTAATACATGAAGATACTGACATATCAAAGCTCCATAGCTTAGAGTTGATTGAAAAAGGAATAATACCAAACGACACAGTTATGAAAAACATTGAGGGAGAGGTTAAAGCCATTGTTTTATCTCATGGGCATTTAGACCATATTGGGGCGGTTCCTAAATTAGCCCATAGATACAACGCTCCAATCATTGGAACTCCATATACAATTGAACTGGTTAAAAGAGAAATTTTAAGTGAGAAAAAATTTGATGTAAGAAACCCATTAATTGTTTTAAATGCTGGAGAGTCCATAGATTTAACTCCAAATATAACATTAGAGTTTATTAGAATAACCCACAGTATTCCAGATTCTGTATTGCCAGTTTTACACACCCCTTATGGAGCAATTGTCTATGGAAACGACTTTAAATTTGACAACTTTCCAGTTGTTGGTGAAAGACCTGACTATAGAGCAATAAAAAAAGTTGGTAAAAATGGAGTTCTCTGCTTTATATCAGAAACCACAAGAATAAACCATGAGGGAAAAACACCGCCAGAAATTATCGCTTCTGGTTTATTAAAAAATGATTTATTAGCAGCAGATAATGACAAAAATGGAGTTATTGTAACAACATTCTCCTCTCATATTGCAAGGATAAAATCAATCACAGACATTGCGGAAAAAATGGGGAGAACTCCTGTTTTGTTGGGAAGGAGTATGATGAGATTCTGTGGAATAGCCCAAGATATTGGGTTGGTTAAATTCCCCGAAGATTTAAGGATTTATGGAGACCCAAGTTCAATAGAGATGGCTTTAAAGAATATCGTTAAAGAAGGTAAAGAGAAATATTTAATAATAGCCACAGGGCACCAAGGGGAAGAAGGGGCTGTGTTATCAAGAATGGCAACCAATAAAACTCCATATAAGTTTGAAAAATATGACTGTGTTGTGTTTTCAGCAGACCCAATTCCAAACCCAATGAACGCAGCCCAAAGATACATGCTTGAATCAAGATTAAAGTTGTTGGGGGTTAGAATATTTAAAGGAGCTCATGTTTCAGGACATGCAGCAAAAGAAGACCATAGAGACATGTTAAGATGGTTAAATCCAGAACATATAATTCCTTCACATGGGGACTTTAACTTAACTGCTGAATACACAAAATTGGCTGAAGAAGAGGGGTATAGGTTGGGAGAAGATGTCCATCTATTAAGAAACGGACAATGTCTAAGCTTTGAAAGAATTATTTAAAAGGGGTGAAAATAATGATATTCGATAAAGATATTTTACAAAAAATTGATGAAGAATTAAAAACTTATGTAGATAAAGATGATAAACTATATAATGCATCAAAACACCTTCTATTTGCTGGAGGGAAAAGAATTAGACCATATCTAACAGTTATAACTTACATGTTAAAAAAAGATGATATTGATAATGTTTTGCCAGCTGCTGCTGCTGTTGAACTCATCCATAGCTATACTTTAATACATGACGACATTATGGATAACGATGATAAAAGGAGAGGAAAGCCAACAGTTCATGTTGTCTATGGAGAGCCAATGGCTATTTTAGCCGGGGATTTGCTATATGCCAAAGCATTTGAGGCAGTTTCAAGAATAAAAGATAACAAAAAGGCACATGAAGTTTTAAAAATTTTATCAAAGGCATGTGTTGAGGTTTGCGAAGGGCAGGCAATGGATATGGAATTTGAAAACTACTATCCCACAATGGATGAATATTTAGAAATGATTAGAAAAAAAACAGGAGCTTTATTAGAGGCATCTGTAGAGATTGGGGCTGTAATGGCAGAGTGTAATGAAGAGGAAAGAAAGGCATTAAAAGAATATGCAAAAAGAATTGGGCTGACGTTCCAGATACAAGATGATGTTTTAGATTTAATTGGAGACAAAAATAAAATTGGTAAGCCAGTTGGAAGCGATATAAGAGAGGGCAAGAAGACGATAATTGTTATCCATGCCCTAAAAACATTGGACGAAGAGAAAAAGAAAAGGTTATTAGAAATCTTAGGAAATAAAGATATTGGAGATGAAGAGATTAAAGAAGCAATTGAGATATTAAAGCCGTCAATTAATTATGCAAAAGACCTTATGAAACAAAAAACTGAAGAAGCAAAAGGATATTTAAAGATATTTGATAAAGATAGGAGAAAGGTCTTAGAGGATTTAGCTGATTTTATAATGAGTAGAGTTTATTAAATTTTATTGGGTGAATAATATGAAGATTCCAAGGTTATATGTTGAAAACGCTGAGAAACATGAGGGTAGGAAAGTAGTTATTGAAAACAATGGAAGAGTAATAAAATTTTTAGATAAAGATGAGGAATACAGCGGAGATGGAAAGGTTTTATATCAGGTTATATATGATGATTTTGATAACTATGTATTAATGGGACAGGTTACAAGGGATATGCTCATAGAGTATAAAGTTGGAGGAGTTAAACAAATAACCTACATCAAAAAAGGAACAAGATTATTGGAAGTCCCTGCTGAGGGTTATAAGGTTTATCCAATTGTAGATTTTGGTTGTAGAATCTTAGAAGGACATAGAATAGCAGCATTACAAAGTAGAAAAGGAGATATAAGGTTTGTAAATACTCCTGTTAATGGGATTGTATTATTTCTAAAAGAAGTTCCGGCAAAGAGAGAAAATTATGTATTTTATATATTGCCAGAGGAAGAAATCAAATTTGAAGAGGAATAAATAATTAAATTGAGGGATTACTATGAACAATAGGGATGTGGAGTTTGTTGCTACTTTAATATCAATATTAACCGTTAAAGAAGCATTAAATAGTGAAATGGAAAACTTTGTTAAAGTTAGAGCAGCTATAGAAAACAGAGAGTTGAAAGATAACGATAAAGTAGCCATCTTTAATATCAACTCAACAACAAGCTATCAAGTGTTTTTTATAGATAAAGATACTGATATAAGGAAATTAAAGGAAGAGTTTAAGAAGATGAATGTTAGAATTAATTATGATAGTGAGCAAGTTCTAAAAAGATACATTGAGAGGTTAAGGAAATGAAGGATGCAAGAAACTTAGATAAACAGTGGGTTGTATTATCTGAGTTATCGTCTGAGCTTGTTAATAAAGGAATTAAAGTTCCTGAAATTGTTTTCGAAAAGCTTAGATTAGCCAATGCTCTTCTTTCCTATTACATTTTAGACCCTCATGCCTCAATGAATGTATTAGCAAATGTTGAAAGAGAGTTAAACTTTATACAATCTCAATTATTTAGTTTATGCGATACTGAACTAACTGAAAGATATTTAAATAAGATGATAAAGGCAGTTAGAGGAGAACTAAATGTTAAATTTCCATTAAGTAGAAGCAGTTATCACAAAGAAGTTAAAAAAAGAGGTAAAGTAGAAGCAATAAGAGTAAAACTACAAAAAGAGATACAAATTGAAAGATTAAGTGATTTAGGAGAGTGGCATGGAGTTATATTTGAATACAGTGATGAGAAAGATAAGGTAATTATTGAAGGAAATATAGATAGAGTAAAAAAAGCTTTAAAGGACTTTGCTGTAATGTGGAAAGAAGATTAAACACCACTAAAAAAAGAATCAATCCAATCTTATTGATTTTTTTGCAATAAATGTGCAATATGGGTCTCCAACAGCTTGACATTTTTCCTCTGTAACTTCTACAATATACTTCCTATTAGCCATGTTTTCTAAGCAGCCAGCTATAAATCCTGCCGTTAAATAGCATATTGGCTCCGACGCTTTGCAGTTTTTACACTCCTTATTATTTTTAACTATAACTGTTAAAGGTTCAGATTTTTCAATAGTTACTTCCCCAAAATCCCTTTTCATAAAATTAATCATATCGTCATAGGTGTTAATCCCCAATCTAATCGCATAATCTTTGCCAATATCATAAAAAATTCTTTTTATATTATTTCCTAAATAATATTTTTTTAAATATTCTTTTATATAAGCAATAAGAGATACTGGACCTTCAAAAATACAAAATTCTTTTTTTTCTTCTCCTCCCTCACTTTCTTTATCCTCCTCTTTCTCACTGTCGATAACTACTTTAATATTATATTCTTCTTCTTTAATTTCCTTCTTTAATTCTACTAATGGAGGGTATGCTTCCAATATAAGTTCGTGAAGTCGAGTCCCTTCTGTTAATTTTAAAACTTCTTTTAGTAATTCCTTATCATCTTTATATTTTTCCAATAAATTTTTCATCATAGTTAATTTAATGCCCATAAATTTCGCTCTGTTGTCAATAATCCTCAACATTTCAATAATCTTCATCGCATTAGTCATCCTAACCCCGCTCCTCCTTATTTATAGAAGTTTTAGTAATCTCTCTCGCCCCACTTTTTTAATTTTATATTCAAAATCAATTTCTTCATCAATCCTCTTCAATGCTTCTTTTAAGTTATCTATATAATATTTTCTTGTTGTGTCTATATATCCCACTATCCCTCTCTTTTTTAGATTATTTAATATGCCCATAAGTTTTTCTACAGGTATTTTTGTTGCTTCTGATAACTCTTTTATATCCAAGTTATCGTAGATTAAATTAACTATAACTTCAATTTCTTCATCAGTAAAATTAAAGTTTTTTAAAGCATCCCTCCAATTTATAAACACATCTCCTAACTCAAACACAACTCCAGTAAATGATAAATTATTGTGAAATCTCATAATGTCCTTAGATATTGTTTCTCCAAAAGTTAGCCATCCAATACAATTATCGATAATAATATATTTATCAATTTTTTTGATGTCCTTATAAAAGTCCAAGAAATATGGAAGAGGATTTTTTTCAAATTTTCTATATAATGGATTTTTGAGGATTTCAATTCCATAACATTCGTTTATAAAAATAAGTGGATTTTTATACTCTTTCTCAATAATCCTTACCTTATCAGAAAGTGCTCTAACTTGTCTTTCTAAATCAGTTCTCATCAATATCAAAAATGATCCTTCTGCAATTTTTCTTCTAAATATTAACCTATTTCCATCGACATCTTCCAAGAATGCGGTTATGGCATTTCCATTAATATCAATAAAACCTAGCGGATGAATAAGATAAAAGTTTATATATTCTAACCTCTCTTTTTTGTTAATTCTAAGATATTTTTCAACAACATCCATTGGCAGTTTTGTATATTCCGAAAGCATCTCTAAGTATCTTTGATAAGCTGGTTTCCCATCTAATTCATAAACTACCCTCCCCTCCGCCTTGGTAACTCTCGCATATATATCTGTTGGCTCATAACCATGCCCATAAATCAAATCAAACTTTAACTTCCCACCAACAACTCCAAATATACATCCTTCCTTTACTATTTCTCCCCTGTAGATTAAAAAGAATTTGTCAAATGACCCATCATCTCCTGCAGTCCCACCAATAATTGGAAAACCAAGCTCTTTGCCTAAAGCATCCAATATATCTTGCTCATGATTTGCATTCCAATCAAAAAAAACAAATCCAAGGAACTTATCTTCTACATCTAACATATTTATATATTTTTCCCTTAGAATATATTTAATTTCAGTAGCGATGGCTTTTCCTACTTCTTCGGGATTATTTTCAATTTTTCTATATGAAGTTGCATACTTAAAATATCCATCAAAAGCTAAAATTAAGACACCATCCCTTTTTATATATTCATTTCCTACAAATGTTCCCCCAGTAGTACATCCAATAAGTCCTTCTAAGGAAATATGCTTTTTTATTCCTTCAAAAACCATTTTCAATTTCTCTTTATCATATATTGATGTAATAAATATTATTAAAGATGGCTTGCCTATTTTTCTTTTTATTTCTTCTCCAATTTTCAATCCATCCTTATAAGGATTCTTTATCTTTTTGTGAATATATAATTCATGTAATCGCATATAGACACCCAAAAATCATAAAAGTTTTTTACCATTAGTCGTCGCTAAGAAACTCTGCTTTAGGGCGGTGATGAATTAGGGGAGCAGGTAGGGATAAGGTTTATATATTCGAATTAAGTTTTAGTTTAATATTTTATCGAGGGCAGCCTGACCTCGCCCAATGAGCTGAACCTGCCCGATGACTCCTCGGTGACGAGGATAAGCGAATGTTTCCTATGGGGACCTCCACTCTTTAGGCAGAGAGAATGTCAGAATCTCTTCTATTCGTTATTTTATTTACTATAATTTTTATAAATTTATATATAAATTTTTCTTCTTCCTCAGTGGAAGTTGTCAAGTTAAACTTTTTATCAATATATCGATAAAAAATAGTAAAATATGAAATTTATAAAAGTTAAAAAATCGCAAAAAAGAACTTTTTTAAAGGAATAAAAGTTAGCAATATAATTAAAACAATTTATACTAATTTCTTAAATGGATGGTTGTCAACAGGTTCGATTCCTAATTCTTTTGCCGCCTCAGCAATAATCGCA
>JBDOKN010000219.1:0-4914 GCA_039833665.1 Methanocaldococcus sp. | reverse complement strand
TTACCACTCTATTTATAGAGCCAAAAATAAAATAAATTAGATTTGGCACTCCCCAAATAATAGACAAAATCTCATGAATCTCCTTCTCCCTATTAAAGAATTTCATAGTTTCACCTTATAACAAGCCCCAAAACCCATATCTTGGATTATATATGTCCCCGGCTTTCTTTAAATATTCTAAAGCGTCATTGACATCCTTCTCAGATAAACCAATACTTTCAGCTTTTTCTTTTATTTCTTCTTCAGGAGCTAAGCCGTCATCTCTCAAGCTAATAATCTCTCTAATAATATTTAAGACCGCATCCATCTTATCCCTTCTTGACTTTGGAGTTCCAGCTATTTTATCTAAATCTAAAGTCCCCGTCTCTGGGTCGTAGGCAATCTGTTTTAAACAGTCATCAATAATGCTTATCGCCACCTCAGCATCGATATCTTCAACTTTATCTGACAATCTTGCCTTTGCATGCATCTCAGCAATCCTAATTATTGCCTCTAACTGCCTCGCAGTTATTGGTATTGGATTATCCCCCTCTCCCAACTTTCTCATCTCTAAATAATATTTTTTAATCTTCTTCTTAGCACTTTCGGTTAAATATGGCATAATTAATTTTGTTTCATCAAACTCTCCCAAGTATATATCTTGATTCTCCTCTATGTATGCACAGCTCCTTGCATATATTATGTAGTATTTTAAAAGATTCTCATCCACTATTATTCCATCAATGTCAATAGCTCCCAAAATTTTATAATCTTTTGTTGCTGTCTCAATGTGTGTGTTTAATATGTGCTCAGCAATTTCTTCATCACTCTTTCTATTTGGCTTATCCATCAATGGGAATATTAAATCAAACCTGCTCAATAAAGGAGCTGGAATATCTATCTGCTCTATAACCGTTAAATTCCTATCAAATCTTCCCCTCTTTGGATTGCATGCCGCTAAGACAGCACATCTTGCTGGCAACTTTACATTAATTCCCCCTTTATTAACATGAATTGTTTGGCTTTCCATTGCCTCCAAGATGTATTTCATTACATTTTTATCTACTGTTAGTTCATCTATACAGGCAGTTCCCTCATTAGCTCTAACAAAAACCCCTGGCTTAACAACCCATCCATCCCCAATCTCCGTAGCTTCTCTTGTCACTATGGCTGTTAAACCTCCCCCAGTGGCGGTTGTTACTGATGCATATGCATTTTGAGGGAACAATCTTGCTATCCTTCTAAGCATCGTTGATTTTCCAATACCTGGGTCTGTAATTAGTAAAATATGGCTGTCTCTCCTTAAAGGAGTCCCATCTGGTAAAAATTTAAAAGCTCCTTTAATTTGTTGCAAGAATATTGCTTTTTTAACCAATTCATAACCTTTAATTTGGGAGATTAGGTAATCAGATAATATGTCAATAATATTCTTCTTCCTACCCAATTCATTTAATGTTTCAATGATTTCCTCATTTTTTAAAATATCCTTAACTTCAATCTTATTGTAGCTCTCAGAGATTTTAATATAATTACTTTTAATATAAATCTTATAAATAGGGACATTTGTCTTATACTCTCTTTTCATAACTCTTCCTATAATATTAACTCTTCCAGCGTATATTCCCGGCGTGTTCTCTAAAAAAACCCTGATACTCCTCGCTGGTTCTTCTGGGTTCTTCATTAAATCAATTGGCTGTTGAACTTCCATCTCTTGAATATTTACATAAATTGAGTCATATTCATCTAAAATAAATTTTATCTCCCCCAATTTTTCTTTAAATAATTCATCATTTTCTTTTAAATTTACACAACTTGGGATTTTTCCCCTTTCAACTAACTTATCCCAAACTTTTTTATTTTCAAAAATTCTTTTAACCTCTTTTGGTGATAAAGAATCTTTAATAAACTCTCCTTCACTAAAATAATCATCAATCTCAATCTCAACACGACCACTGCATGGCGTATATGTATATTTACATAATAAAGTCCCATCTTCATCTTTTATCATTTTATTGCAGTAATATACTGCTTTTTTTAAAAGTGCATTTACTTTTCCTGCCTGTAAAATATTTCCCTCAAATTTAACCAACTTATTTATGTCCTCAGCAGAAATTTCCTCAATTAATTTTTCACAACCTCTTGGATTCTTAAAGGCAATTTGTATTCTTTCCAAATCCTTATCCTCTCCAAATAATTCAACATATGCATCTTTAAATATATCAAATATAATTTCCTCAATCTCTTTTGGTCTCTCAATAATTAAATCATTAACCTCACATGCATCTGGAAAGTGCATTAAAAACTTCTCTATATCAAATTCAAAGATATTGCCTTTAATTAGATTATTGGATAACTCCTCTTTTATAAAACTCTTTATCTTATGCTCGTAATATGCCCTAAAAACTTCTTCATCAAAATTTGTCATTGTCTCACGTAAATTGTATTTATTTTGATTAAAAATAGATTAGCCATTTGAAAGTTTAATGTGGTTAAAATATAATTAAAACAAAATATGGTATAAAACTTACTATTATAAAACTTTTATGTATTTAAATTAATAATAAGAGATAACTTTTTAACCTTCAACCCCATATAATTTCCTAAACATCTAATAAAATGTTAGAGAGGGATAATATGAAATTCTTCTTAGACACAGCAAACGTTGAAGAGATTAAAAAATACGCTGAACTTGGCTTAGTTGATGGAGTTACAACAAATCCAACATTAGTGGCTAAGGAAGGAAGGGACTTCTGTGAAGTTGTTAAAGAAATCTGTGAGATTGTTGAAGGTCCTGTAAGTGCTGAGGTTATTTCAACAGAGGCAGAAGGAATGGTCAAAGAAGCAAGAGAATTGGCAAAATTAGCAGATAACATAGTTATAAAAATTCCAATGACAAAGGATGGAATGAAGGCGGTTAAAATATTATCATCTGAGGGAATAAAAACAAATGTAACATTAGTTTTCTCCCCATTACAGGCATTATTAGCCGCTAAGGCAGGAGCTACTTATGTATCACCATTCGTTGGGAGATTAGATGATATTGGGCATGTAGGAATGAAGTTAGTTGAGGATGTTGTAAAGATATACAAAAACTACAATATTAAAACAGAGGTTATAGTTGCGTCTGTAAGACATCCGTGGCACATTTTAGAGGCGGCAAAGATAGGGGCTGATATAGCAACAATCCCGCCAGCAGTTATGGATAAACTCTTCAATCATCCATTAACAGATATTGGTTTAGAGAGATTTTTAAAGGATTGGGAAAATTACTTAAAGAGTAGAAAATAAGAGACACTGCCGAGCGTAGCGAGGCGGTGCATCCGTAGTATCCCAATAGGAGGTTTCCTCCTATGGTTTTTAAAGGATTGGGAAGAGTATTTAAAGAGTAGAGAATAAAGATAAATAAAAAGATAAATAAGGAGGTAATTTTTTAAATTTTTAAATTTATTTTTTAAAATAATTTGTGGAGGGAGATTATGAAATTGGATGCAACTAAAAAATTATTGATGATACCTGGCCCTACAATGGTCCCACCAGAGGTTTTAAATGCAATGGCAATGCCAGTAATCGGGCATAGAACAAAAGATTACGGCAACTTATTGGAAGATACAATAGAAAAATTAAAAAAGGTCTTTATAACTAAAAATGATACATTTTTAATTACTGGTTCAGGAACAGCGGCAATGGATATGGCAATATCAAACATAATAAAAAGAGGAGATAAAGTATTAACGGTAGTTACAGGAAACTTTGGAGATAGATTTGCAAACATAGTTAATGCCTATAAAGGAGAGGCAATTAGGTTAGATGTAGAATGGGGAGATATGGCAGAACCAGAGGCAGTTAAAGAGATATTGGATAAATATGATGACATCAAAGCGGTTACAGTTGTGCATAATGAGACATCAACAGGAGCAAGAAACCCAATAAAAGAAATTGGAGAGGTTGTTAAAGATTATGATGCCTTATACATTGTTGATACCATCTCATCATTGGGAGGGGATTATGTAAATGTTGATAAATTTAATATAGATATCTGTGTTACTGGTTCTCAAAAATGTTTAGCAGCTCCACCAGGATTGGCTGCAATAACAGTCAGCGAGAAGGCATGGGAGGTTATTAAAAAGAATGATGATAGAGTTGGTTTCTACTTGGACTTATTAGCTTATAAAAAATACTATGAAGAGAAAAAACAAACTCCTTACACTCCATCAGTTAATTTAACCTATGCCTTAAATGTGGCGTTAGATTTGGTCTTAGAGGAAGGAATTGAGAATAGGGTTAAAAGACATGAAAGATTGGCTAAAGCAACAAGAGCCGGTTTAGAAGCGATGGGAATAGAATTGTTTGCCAAAGAAAGGGCAAGGTCAGTAACAGTTACATCAGCAAAATATCCAGAAGGCATTGAAGACAGCAAATTTAGAGGGATATTAAGCAATAAATACAATATAGTTGTTGCTGGTGGGCAGAAACACTTGGCTGGAAAGATATTTAGAATCGGACACATGGGAGTTTGTGGAGAGAAAGAGGTTTTAGCAACATTAGCTTGTGTAGAATTAGCTTTAAAAGAGCTTGGATTTGAAGTTAAAGAGAGTGGAGTAGAAGTAGCAAAAGAAGTTCTATTGAAAGAATAGATTTTATTTTAATTTAATTATTTTTTCCATAATATAGCCATCCACAACAAACCAGCTATAATTAACACAATTATATACCAGTTGTGAATTAGCCAATAAATTTTTGGCTTTAATTCTTTTTTAATATCCTCCCATAAGCTATGTTTCTTTTTATACAATTTTATAATGTTTTTTAGTTTTATTTCTTTGATTGAGTTATTTTTTATGAGATAGTAGTGTAGTTTGTGGTTTTCTTCTGTTTCTATTAACAGTATTCCGTTATTGTATGCTAAATCTTTAATTCTTATATTTTTATATTTAT
>JBDOKN010000218.1:0-3013 GCA_039833665.1 Methanocaldococcus sp. | reverse complement strand
AAACTTCATTAATAAATTTTATTAACTTTGAAAAGAACTATAAAGGTATCTCAATTTCATATTTAGATATTATGTTCATTATTTTCGATTAACAAAAGTTATAAAATATCAAAAATCTAAAAATAGAAATTAAGCATAAAAATCGGAGGTTGGGGGGTTATGAAAAATGCCTTAATAAATGCAACGACAAAAAAATTTGAAATCATTGAGAAAACCATTTTACCAATAACTTGGGGGTTGTATTGGCACAATAAATTTGAGACATGGAAGTATGATGTTTATGATGAAAGAAATGTTTTTTGCTTTGGTAGTGGGGTTTTGCCAGTTATTGGAGGGCATAGATTAGTATTTTCGTTTAGGTCTCCTCTATGGGATGGTTTTTATTTTTCATCAATGGGAGGGGCTGGTTATCAATTTAAAAGCACTGGATTAAACAATGTAGCAATTGTTGGTAGATGTGAAAAACCTTCTATATTGGTTATAGAGAACGAAGGGCAGTTGAGAATTGATTTTATTGAAGTTGAGGAGGAATTAAAAACTGTCTATGATGTAAGTAATTACATCCTTGAGTTATATAAAGATAAAAATTTAAGGAGTGTTGTTGTTGGTGAAGCGGCAAAGAGGACAAATATGGGAGGTTTATTCTCTCAAACTGTTAGAAATGGTAAATTTGTTGAGGGTTCGGAGGATTGGGCAGCAAGAGGAGGGGGAGGAAGTGTTCTTTATAGAGCCCATAACATAATGGGAATTGCATTTTTTGGAAATGAAAAAGAAAATAAAGAAGAAAAAGAGAAAGCTAAGAAAATAATTGAAGAGTATTATAATAAGCCAGTTAGTAAGGTTGTTTTGGAGCATACAAAAAAGTATAGGTATGATGAAGAAACAAAGACAGGGGGAACTTTTGGAAATAATTGGATTTTGTATAAAGAGAAAGTGCCAATATTTAATTGGAGAATGCCTTACATTGATAGAGAGGATAGAAAAAAGATTTTAGATAAAATACTCAAATTTTATCTTGAAACATTTAATAAAGAAAGCATTGAAACAAAAAAATGGGCTAATTGTGGAGAACCATGTCCTGTTTTATGTAAAAAATATAGAAATAAAAATAAAGTTGATTATGAACCATATGCGGCAAATGGGACTTTGTTGGGGATATTTGATTTATATGAGGCAGATAGAGTTGTTAAAGAAGTCGATGCCCTTGGATTTGATGCTATTGAAATTGGTAACTTAACTGCGTGGGTTTTTGAGCTTTTAGATGTTGGTTTATTGAGAGAGGAGGAATTAAACATAAAAAAACCAGTATTTGACCACAAGGAGATAATTAAAGGAAGTGAAAATGATATTAAAGAAATATCTAAACACAACGCTGAACAGGCAATAAAGTTTATGCACAATTTGGTGGATAACTCAAATGAAATCTATAAAATTTTATCATTGGGAAAGAGAAAGGCATCCAAAATATTAAATGAAAGATTTAGAAGTAGGGTTGATAAATTAGGTAAAAAGTTTAATGACTTTGCCGCATATATACCACTCGGAGATTGGGGAGAAATAGCTCCAAACTTATACTGGACTCCTGGATTTTTCATTCCATTAGTTGTTCAGGGAAGATATCTAACCTATTATAAGCCAGAATTTAATGAGCCAGAAAAATTGGCTGAGTTAATTGTTGATAGTATAAAATTGGAGTTGCCAATAGAGAATCTTGGTATTTGTAGATTCCATAGGAGATGGTTAAAACCAATATTGAATGACTTAACTAAGGAGTTTTTAGATATAGATGATATTGTAGAGGATTCAATAAAACTTTATAGGGAGATTTGTGAATACAATAAAAAGGTTGGCTATCCAGCAAAAATTGAAAGTGAGAGAGTTAAAGATTTAATTATAGCACTGGCAAGGGAATTCAACAATGAAAAATGGGTAAAAAAATTTGAAAATAGAGAAAATGTAGCTGAGTATATAAAGAGAGTTTTAAATAAATATTCTGAACTCTTAGGTATTGATTGGAAAATTAACTAAAAACCAAATTTTAACCAATACTACTCCCTTGCAGGACCTGCATCTTCAAAGCCCTGCCTTAACCCCTTACCAGCCATTTTTGTTAAATACTCTGGTTTAAATAATAAGTAATAGACATTTTCAGCATGTTCCTCAGCCCTTCTCTTAGCTAACCAATCTAACTCTTTATCATCCTTTGCTTCATCTTCATGAACAAATACTTCAATTATATGCTTATTTGTCATTAACTGAGCTAACATTAAGCCAAGAGATGCCTCGTGAGCACATACTTTATCCTTCTCTGCTTTTCCAGGCATTCCTAATGCCATAACTATATCACAGCCCTCCTCTTCTAACAACTTTTTACATGCTACGGGTAAATCTTTAATCCCTGGAACTGTCTTTCTAATAATTTTAATGTTTGGAGAAAGCTCTTTTAGCTTTTTTATTGCGGCAGATGCCATATCAACTCTCGCAAATGTTGTATCTACAATTCCAACTTTTTTAGTCAAATTTTCACCTTATTAATTTTTAATCTTTGCAATATACGTTTATTTTAATAAACCCATCTATTAGATAGTCAAAGTCAATTTCTTTATCCCATCCTGCTTTTTGAAAGATACTCATAAAGCAAACTCCAATAACTTTTTTAGGAGATAGTTTATTTATTAGTTCTTTAATTTTATCTACTTCTACTCCATATTTTGGCATTGCTAAACCACCAAATAAAACAACTGCATCTACTCTATCCAAGTTTTTGAAATCTTCCATCTGCATACCTATATCTTTAATAATAAGCTTTTTAACTTTGTTCAAATCCCCATCTGGAACAAAATAACTTTCTTTATCTCTTATCGCATATCCAAATAATTCAGCAAAAGGTTGGCAGACCCCAACAGAACCAACAAAAGCTACATTTTTTACGTTATTTTCATTTATTAATTTTCTAAATTCTCTTAACATTGGAGAGAGTCCATTTTCTTCTTTTAATGGTTTTAATGCCATA
>JBDOKN010000217.1:3021-5867 GCA_039833665.1 Methanocaldococcus sp. | reverse complement strand
AAAAAATGAAAGTTCTTGTTTCAGGAATAGTGGATTTATCAACTATTGATTATCCAAAAAAAGCATCTGCTGTTATCTTTTTACATGGGTGTAATATGAAATGCCCCTACTGCCATAATTTAAAGTTTATATTAGAACATAAAGAGGAGATGACAATCGAAGAGCTTTTTAACGATATAGATTTTTTCTTTGCTGATGCCATAGTTATAAGTGGCGGAGAGCCAACACTACAAAAAGATGCAGTGATAGGGATAGCAAGATATGCCAAAGAAAAGGGCTTTCCAGTAAAAATTGACACTAATGGAACGCATCCAGAGGTTATTGAAGAGCTAATTAATAATAATTTAATTGATTATGTGGCAATTGATGTAAAATGTAGATTTGATAGGTATAAAGAGTTTGTAAAATGCAGAGAAGATGGAGAGGAGATTAAAAAGAAGATATTAAAGATTATTGATTTGTGCAAAGCTAATAATGTATTTGTTGAGTGCAGAACAACATATGTGCCAAGAGTTATGGGCAAAGATGACATTGAAGATATAGCCAAAACAGTTAAAGATTGCGATTTATATGCAATTCAGCAGTTTGAGCCAAAAGATGCCTATGATGAAGAATTTAAAAAACTCCCTATGCCCAAAGAAAGTGAGTTGAGAAAGTTGGGAAAAATAGCAAAGAAATATATTGATAATGTTGTAATAAGAACTATAAATGGGACTTTTGAAGTTTAACTAAAAATAAAAAAATAAAAAATAAATTAAATTTACTTTCCACCGATAACTCTTGTTATCTTGTATTGGCCAACTGCCTCTATATATTCTACTTCCCCTCCTGGCTCTAATCCCTCAATGCCTTCTGGAATTGGCAACTCCAAGGTTTCATAAGTTTGCAAGTCCATAATTTGAACCATATCTCCCATTAAAGCCAAGACCTGCCCTTTTCTTCTGTCAATTATTGGAACTTCTACCTTGCTTGATGTTGGTGCAACAAACTCCTTCTTAACCTTTTCAAATATCCCAATTCCTACAACTCTCGCCTTAGCACCTCCATGTTTTCCTGGCTTTGAAACGCTAATATCTACAATTTCACATGGAATCCCATCAATCATAACATACTGTCCAACTTTTAATGAACCGACATTAACCTGTTTTGTTCCTGGCATATTATCACCTTTTATTTATTAAAAAGAAGCTTTTAATAACTATTGCCTTATGTTATATAAATATTACTATCAACACATTCTGAGTTTTTGAGGTAATTAATCCATTAAATAAATTTTAAAAAATTTCAATAACTTTATTTTAAACATATAAAAAATAAAATTTTAAATAGTTACCATTCTTTATTGTTCATCTCATTTTCTTTCATAATTTGGGATATATACATTGTTAAACCGCCAACAGTTGCGGCTATCTTTTTATTCTTTTCAAATACCTTCTCTGATACAACACTGTATAAATCCCTTGACTCTAATGCATATTTAACCATTTTCTCCTTCAATTTATTCATGTTTTGTTCAACATAATGAGTTGAAATATTCCCTTTTAAAAAGTTCTCTTCCTCTAAAACCGCCCTATGGAATGGCATGTTTGTTTTAACTCCAATTATAACATACTCTTTTAAAGCCCTTTTCATTCTCGCTATTGCCTCCTCCCTACTATTTCCATATGTAATTAGCTTAGCTATCATTGAATCATAGTAAGGAGGAATCTCAGCCCCTCCACAGACACCACTGTCAATTCTAACTCCCGGACCCCCCGGAGACCTATAAAGCTTTATCTTTCCAGGACATGGGACAAAATCATTTAATGGGTCTTCCGCGTTAATTCTGCACTCAATTGCATGCCCCCTTATCTCAACATCCTCCTGCTTTAAAGTTAATTCCTCTCCAGCAGCTATTTTAATCATTGCCTTAACTAAATCAATCCCAGTAACTTGCTCTGTAACAGTGTGTTCAACTTGAATCCTTGTATTCATCTCTAAGAAGTAAAAGTTTCCATTTTCATATAAAAACTCAACAGTTCCCGCACTGTCATAATTTATTGCCTTCCCAGCTTTAATCGCCGCCTCTCCCATTCTCTCTCTTAACTCCTCAGTCATTATTGGTGAAGGGGCTTCCTCAATCAACTTCTGATGTCTCCTCTGTATTGAACACTCTCTATCTCCTAAATGGATGATATTTCCATGCTTATCTCCCAATAGTTGAATTTCTATATGTCTTGGGTTTTCTAAGTATTTTTCAATAAATACCGTTGGGTCTCCAAATGCACTCTTTGCAATGTTTCTTGCTGACTCTATAACTTCTCTTAGCTCCTCTTTATTATAGGCAACGCTCATTCCCATTCCGCCACCGCCAGCAGAGGCCTTAACTACCACTGGGAAGCCAATTGTTTCAGCTATTTCTATTGCCTCATCTATATCCTCAACAGCTCCATCACTTCCAGGAATTAAAGGAACTCCCGCCTTTTTCATAATTTTTTTGGCATTAATTTTACTACCCATTGCTTCAATTGCATCAGGATTTGGTCCAATAAACTCAAATCCTGCCTTTTTAACAGCTCTGGCGAATTCAGCATTTTCTGCTAAGAATCCATAACCTGGATGGATGGCATCGACTTTTGCCTTTTCAGCAACATTTAATATTGCCTCAATGTTTAAATAACTCTTTGCCGCCGGAGCGGGACCTATGCAATATGCCTCATCGGCTAATGTAACATGTAATGACTTTTTATCTGCCTCAGAATAAACGGCAACTGTTTTAATACCCAACTCCCAGCATGCTCTCATAATTCTAATTGCTATTTCTCCTCTATTTGCAATTAAAACTTTATTAAACATGATTTTTCACC
>JBDOKN010000217.1:0-2921 GCA_039833665.1 Methanocaldococcus sp. | reverse complement strand
TTTATTTAATAATCATAATCACATCTCCAACATTCACGGCATCTCCTTCATCAATTAATATCTTCTCAACTGTTCCCTCAACAGGGCTCTCTATTGGATGCTCCATCTTCATTGCCTCTAATACAACAATAACATCCCCTTTCTTAACTTTATCTCCTTCTTTAACCTTAATCTTAGTTACCATACCTCTAAATGGTGAAGTAACAGCCCCCTCCATTTCTGCGGTTATAATTTCTTTCTTCCTCTTCAACTCTGTTCCAATCTTTGGCTCTATCTTAACTTCAAACTTCTCTCCATCAACCTCTACAATATACTCTGTTGGAATCTCTAAAATCTTCCCTATATCCTTCTCTTTTGGTATTGGCTCAGCTTTCAACTCTCCTCTCAAAAACTTAACTGCTATCTGTGGATATAGAGCATAGGTTAATATATCTTCCTCTTTCTTAACAATGCCTTTCTCTTCTGCCTCCTTCTTAACCTTCTCCCATTCTGGCTCTAATAAATCAGCAGGTCTGCATGTAATTGGCTTCTCTCCTTCATCCAACACTCTCTTTAACAATTCTGGGTTGATTGGAGCTGGTGGCTTTCCATAAAAGCCCTTTACATAATTAACTACTTCGTTTGTTATTATTTTGTATCTCTCTTCAGTCAAGACGTTTAAAACTGCCTGAGTTCCAACAATTTGAGAGGTTGGAGTAACCAATGGAGGATACCCTAAATCCTTTCTAACTCTTGGAATTTCTTTTAAAACATCCTCAAACTTATCCAAAGCTCCCTGCTCTTTGAGCTGAGAGACCAAGTTAGACAACATCCCTCCCGGAACTTGATATACTAAAACCCTTGCATCAACAATTTGTGATATTGGAGAGAAAAGCATTTTATATTTCTCTCTAACTTTCATGAAGTAATCTCTAATCTCATTCAAAAGCTTTAAATCTAAGCCAGTGTCATATTTTGTTCCTTTCAATGCTACAACGATACTCTCTGTTGGTGGTTGAGATGTTCCCATAGCAAATGGTGAGATAGCACAATCTACCATGTCAGCTCCTGCCTCTATAACCTTCAAATAAGTCATTGGAGCTAAACCGCTTGTGCAATGGCTATGGACATCGATAGGGATTGATACCTCTTCCTTTAATCTTTTAACAAGCTCATATCCTTCATAAGGAGTTAAAAGTCCAGCCATGTCTTTTATGCAGATTGAATCACATCCCATTTCTTCCAATTTTTTTGCTAACTCCACGTATTGGTCTATTGTATGAACTGGGCTTATTGTATAGCTTATAGCTCCTTGAACTTCAGCCCCAACTTTCTTAGCTGTTTTTATTGCAGTTTCCATATTTCTTATGTCATTTAGAGCGTCAAAGATTCTAAAAATATCTATCCCATTTTCATGAGCTTTTATAACAAACTTTTCAACTATATCGTCTGGATAGTGTCTATAACCAACTAAGTTCTGCCCTCTTAAAAGCATCTGTAATGGAGTGTTTTGAATTCTCTTTTTTAAAGCTCTCAATCTCTCCCATGGGTCTTCATTCAAATACCTTATGCATGCATCAAAAGTAGCTCCTCCCCAAACTTCCATAGAATAAAAGCCCACTTCATCCATTTTTTCCGCTATTGGGAGCATATCTTCAGTTCTCATTCTTGTAGCAATCAACGACTGTTGAGCATCTCTAAAAGTAGTATCTACAATCTTAACCATTATATCCCTCACAAATAACTTATTTTATTTAAAAAAGATTTATTAAAACGATAATATGGATTGTTATTTATTGAGCGATAATTTATATTTCTCCATTAAAAACTGATTAAGGAAGTTTAAGTATTAATAAGACGAAATTTTAAGGTTAAAACCACCATAATATAACATTTTCATCCTTATTTATAACCATAATACTAATTGATTAAAATGGTATATATGCTTTACTTAGGTTTTGTTAAGTATGGAAATTCTCTGGAAATTTCCCACTAATGATTTTTAATATGTCGGTTCTTGTTATAATTCCAATGATTTTATTGTTATCATCAACTATAACCAATCTTCCTACATTATTTTTGTTCATAATCTTTAATGCATCGTATATTTTTTCATCTTTATGTATTGTTAAGACATCTTTTCTCATAACCTCTTTTACTTTTTTATCTATATGCTCTATATTTTCCGCAATATCATGTAAGCTAATTATTCCAACTAATTTGCCATTATCAACTACCGGAGCCCCACTGATATACTTCTCAGCAAATAGTTTGGCAGTTTCTTTTAAAGTGTTGTCTGGATTTATTGTATAAACATCCTTAATTCCTACATCTCCAACTTTTATATTTGGAATGCTTGAAACTCCTAAAACATCTATTAATAAAATTCTATGAATATCATCCCTACCAATAATTTTTCCGTTGATGATAATTTTGTTGTGATATGTAGGGCCTACTCTAATAACATCCCCTATATTGAAATGCTTGGTATCCCCCTCAACGTATATCTTTGAAGAACAGCATTTTTCATGTGATATAGTGTCAAACTCTATCTTTACAACTTTAACCCCTTCAATCTTCTTTCCTTCTTTATATATTGGGACTATTATCTCTCCTTCATCTTCTAATCCCAGGGCTCTATATGCCTTACTCGTTGGAACATATCCCCCTTTAGGTCCTGGAACCCCATCAACTAAATCTAACGCCCTCAAAGCTTGCATTTGATTCCTTATAGTTCCAGGATTTCTATTTAATCTTAAAGCAATTTCTGTTCCTTTGATTGGTCTATTTTTTTCTCTATATAAGTTTATGAGTTCTTGTAGTATCTCTCTTTGAACAACAGTTAGCTCCATAAAAATCCCCTTATTGGAAATACTTATGATTATAAATTATAATAGATTATTGACATCTATGATAAATATTTATGGCAATAAAATAAATAT
>JBDOKN010000216.1:0-4717 GCA_039833665.1 Methanocaldococcus sp. | reverse complement strand
TTTAGAATAAATAAAAAGTGAAACAATGTTCAAACCTAAAAAGAGATTAGGGCAGTGCTTTTTAATAGATAAAAATTTTGTCAATAAGGCAGTGGAATCTGCAAATCTTACAAAGGATGATATAGTTTTAGAGATAGGTTTAGGAAAAGGAATTTTAACAGAAGAGTTAGCTAAAAATGCTAAAAAGGTTTATGTTATTGAAATAGATAAAAGCTTAGAACCATATGCCGATAAATTAAAAGAAAACTATAACAACATAGAAATCATCTGGGGAGATGCAGTAAAAGTTGATTTAGATAAATTAGATTTTAATAAGGTTGTTGCTAATCTTCCCTATCAGATTTCGTCACCAATAACATTTAAATTGATAAAGAGGGGCTTTGATTTAGCTGTTTTAATGTATCAGTATGAGTTTGCCAAGAGAATGGTAGCTAAAGAGGGAACAAAGGATTATGGAAGGTTATCTGTGGCTGTGCAAGCAAGGGCAGATGTTGAATTTATAGCTAAAGTTCCACCAACTGCCTTTTCTCCAAAACCAAGAGTTTATTCTGCTCTTATAAAAATAAAACCCAATAAAGGTAAATACCAAATAGAAAATGAAAATTTCTTTGATGATTTTTTGAGAGCTATATTTCAACATAGAAATAAATCTGTCAGAAAAGCTTTAATCGACTCATCCAAAGAATTAAATTATGATAAGGATGAGATGAAAAAGATATTGGAAGATTTTTTAAATACAAACTCAGAGATAAAAAACCTAATAAATGAGAAGGTTTTTAAACTCTCAGTTGGAGATATAGTTAAGCTTTCAAATGAACTCTACAAATTTACAAAAAGGTAGATATGTGTGAAAAAAAAGGTAGTAGTAGGAGGGACATTTGATATTTTGCATAAAGGTCATAGGGAACTTTTAAAATTTGCATCCTCTCTTGGAAAATTAACTATAGGCATAACAAGTGATGAATTTGTAAAAAAATATAAAACACACGAAGTTAATGACCTAAAAACAAGAATAGAAAATTTAAAAAATTTTTTAGATAGCATTAAAGCTGATTATGAGATTAAAATTATAAATGATGCCTATGGAGATGCAATAATTGAAGATTATGATATAATGGTTGTTACCCAAGAAACACTAAAAAATGCTGAGAAGATTAATGAAATTAGAAAACTTAGAGGATTAAAGCCATTAAAAATTGTTGTATTTAATCCCATATTGGCTGAGGATGGAAAGCCAATATCAACAACAAGAATAAGAAAGGGAGAGATAGATGAAGAAGGAAAGTTAATTAAAAAAATGTGATATTATGGATGTTGTTTTAATTGTTTTGATTTTAGTTTTAGTTGGGTATTTTTCAAAAATCTTTGAGATTTTAAAGGAAGAGCATGCAAAGATTTTAAATAATATCGTTATCTATATAGCTATGCCTTCAACGATATTTTTAACCATAATAAAAAATGTCTCATCATCCTATATTTTAGAATTTTTAAAACTTCCACTGGTTATTTTTTTATGCAGTTTATTTGTTGGGATATTGGCCTATTTACTTGGAAAGCATATCTTTAAATTAAAGGATGAGAAACTTGGAGCTTTAATTTTAATTTCAATGCTTGGAAATACTGGATTTTTAGGTTATCCAGTGGCATTGGGGATGTTTGGAGAGGAAGGATTAGCAAGAGCTATCTTTTGCGATTTGGGAGGAGTTTTTGCCACAATGTTGTTGGGAACTTATATCGGAATAAGATTTGGAAAAGGCAGAGATAAAAGCGTCTTAAAAGAGATGATTAAATTCCCTCCATTAATAAGTGGAATTTTATCAATAATATTGGTATTTTTTGGTTTTAAGTTAAATTATCTTCCAGATTTTTTATTAAAATCATTAAATTATTTGTCCTCAGCAACTATCCCTCTAATTATGATGTCTTTGGGTTTGTCTCTCTCACCGAAAGCTTTAAAGTTCGGAGTTTTTTGGGGAATTGTGGCTTCAATATTCAGGTTTATTGTATCTCCAATAACTGCCTTTACATTATCTGAGATAATTAATATAAAAGGATTGGATAAAAATGTCTTATTGGTTGAGAGTTCAATGCCATCAGCAATGATGACGCTTGTTTTAGGAACTTTGTATGAGTTAGACGTTAAAATGATAGCTTCATCTATATTTATAACAACAACTTTATCCTTATTGGTTATTGCCATCTGGGGGCGGATTTTTTATTAAATTTTTAAAATGGCTAAATTTATATATGATATTATGAAATATTGTTAAATTGTTTGTTTTATTTTTTCAGCAAAGTTCTACTGTTTATCTTTATTTGTTTATTAGGGGGAGTAGAAATGCCAGGAGAAATAGTAAAAAATTATCTTGTTCTTGTTGTTGATATTGATGATGATATTGGAAGAAAAGCTGGTTTAAACACTCCTATTTTAGGTAGAGAAGAAAATATAAAGGCATTGATAAAATTGGGTTTGGCAGACCCTGGAGATAGTGATGTCAATGCAATTCTTGGAGGAGTTAAGATTTATGATGAGTTAAAATCAAGTGGAAAAGATGTTGAAATAGCTACAATTTCTGGGGATGTTGATGTTGAATCAGAAAAATGTGCTTTAAAATTAAAGGAACAGATAGATTTTTTATTATATTTGTATAATCCAGATTTTATTTATTTGGTATCTGATGGTAAAGAGGATGAGATGATTTTAAAATACTTGGAATCAAAAAATGTTTTTGTGTGGAAAAAGAGGGTTGTTGTTAAGCAGAGTGAGACATTAGAATCTACTTATTATTTAATTCAGGAGTTTATTAAAAAGACGATGGAAGAATATATCCCATTAATTTTAACATTTATCGGATTTTCTTTAATATTGTATGCGATATTTGCAGACATAGGTTGGAGAATTGTTGTAGGAATTATTGGTTTGTATATATTGGCAGAGGGTGTTGGTGTCAGGAAGTTATTGATGGAGAAAATTAAAAAGAAAGAAGAATTTGGTGTAGGAAGAGTTTTTCCTATTTCAGCATCCATAGCTTTGTTTATTTTAGTTATTGGATTGATATACTCAATAAGTTCTATTAACAAAAGTACATCAACACTTACAGAATTTATAGGTAAATTTTTATTACATTTTGTGGATTCTCTAACATTGTCTTTATTAATTTTAATGGTTGGGACATTTGTAGATAGCGTTATTAACTCAGAAAAGGAACTCTTAGATGTGCTTAAAAAGTATTTCTTCTATTTGATATGTATATTTATTTCAAGAGAATTAATCATTAGTGGTGGAAATTATCTACTGGGAGAAATTGGGTTTATAATGTTTGTCATAAGTGTAATACTCTATGTTTCTGTTACGATTATTCTTTCAATAGTTTTATTTACTAAGAGTCCAAATGAAGACAAAATTAAAAAACTAAAAAATAGCATTGCAAAGGGCTAATATGATTACGGTAGTTGCTATAACCAAAGAGGGTAGTATTGTTGAGTCAAAACTTGATGAAATTAGCTTTGAAGATTATAAACTTATTTGGATTGATTGTTATGACCCAAAAGATGAAGAGTTATATAAACTCTCTAAAAAAATTGGTATTTCTGTCTCTGATTTACAAATTGGTTTAGATGAGCAAGAAATTCCAAGAGTAGAGGAAGATGAGAACTTTTATCTAATTATTTACAAAGCTCCATTATTTGAGGAGGATATTACAACCACATCACTTGGTATATATATTAAAAACAATATCTTATTAACAATTCACTCAGACAAAATAAAAGCAATTGGAAGATTGCATAAACTAATATCTACAAAAAAACCAAGGATTGTATTTGAGAGAGGAATTGGGTTTTTATTATATCACATATTAAATGAGATTACAAGAAGTTATTCAAGAATTTTAATGAACTTGGAGGATGAGTTAGAGGAGTTGGAGGATAAATTATTAGTTGGATATGATAGGGAAGTTATGGAAAAAATTTTGGGATTAAGGAAAACATTGGTTTATTTTCATAAATCTTTGATAGCTAACAGGGATGTCTTAGTTTTGTTAAAGAGGAAATATTTACCAATAACAACAAAAGAAGACAGAGAGAACTTTGAAGACCTCTACTACGATACTTTACAGTTAATTGACATGTCAGCAACATATAGAGAGGTTTTGACATCAATGATGGATATAACCCTCTCATTAGAAAATATAAAGATGAACCAAATTATGAAAATTTTAACTATGGTTACAACAATTTTCGCTGTTCCCATGTGGATTACTGGAATATATGGGATGAACTTCACTTATTTGCCCTTAGCAGACAACCCTCAAGGTTTTTGGATTGTAATGGCTCTAATGATTGTAATAATTATGATATTTGTCTATATATTTAGAAGGTCAGGATGGATTTAGAGGGAGAAAATGATTATATGGCCAGCATATATAGATAAAAAGAAAAGTAGGAGAGAAGGGAGGAAAGTTCCAGAAAATTTAGCTATAGAAAATGTAAAATTGAAAGATATTGAAAAGGCATTAAAAAAACTTGGCTTAGAACCAAAGGTTTATAGAGATAAAAGATATCCAAGACAACACTGGGAGATATGTGGATGTGTAGAGGTTGATTATAAAGGAAATAAACTACAATTACTAAAAGAGATTTGCAAAATAATAAAAGGAAAGAATCATAGTTCTTTTCAAAAGTGATAAAATTTATTAAGGAAGTTTGAACTCCTTCC
>JBDOKN010000215.1:0-3597 GCA_039833665.1 Methanocaldococcus sp. | reverse complement strand
GGACATTTTAAGCTTTAATAAAGCTTTTTTAAATCTCTTTTTTATAATGCCAATAATCCAAAAAATAGAATGCCACGTTTTACTCTCTTTTTTTAACTTACAACTAAAAACCAAATAATGTGAAAATTTTGTAGTGAAAGAAAATTTTAAATATATATGGTTTAAAATTTTGTGTGGTTAATTTTATTAAATTATTATAATAAAATTCTCTTTGGTGTAAATTATGGTAACTGTAATGAAATTTGGAGGAACTTCTGTTGGTTCAGGAGAAAGAATTAGGAATGTAGCGAAAATAGTAATAAAGAGAAAAAAAGAAGATGATGTAGTTGTTGTAGTTTCAGCGATGAGTGAAGTAACAAATGCTTTAGTAGATATCTCCCAACAGGCATTGGATGTTAGAGATATCGCAAAGGTTGGGGATTTTATAAAATTTATTAGAGAGAAACACTACAAAGCTATAGAAGAAGCTATAAAGTCAGAAGAAATTAGAAGAGAAGTTAAAAAAATAATTGATAGCAGAATTGAGGAATTGGAGAAGGTTTTAATTGGTGTAGCTTATTTAGGAGAACTAACACCAAAATCAAGGGACTACATTTTATCATTTGGAGAAAGATTATCTTCTCCAATATTAAGCGGAGCTATTAAAGATTTGGGAGAAAAATCTATTGCCTTAGAAGGAGGAGAGGCAGGGATTATAACTGATAACAACTTTGGTAGTGCAAGAGTTAAAAGATTAGAGGTTAAAGAGAGATTGTTGCCTTTATTAAAAGAGGGAATTATTCCAGTAGTTACTGGATTTATAGGGACTACTGAGGAGGGATATATAACGACCTTAGGAAGAGGAGGGAGTGATTACTCAGCTGCTTTAATTGGTTATGGTTTAGATGCAGATATTATTGAAATTTGGACTGATGTTAGTGGAGTTTATACAACAGACCCAAGATTAGTGCCAACAGCCAAGAGAATTCCAAAATTGAGTTATATAGAGGCGATGGAATTAGCTTATTTTGGAGCTAAGGTTTTGCATCCAAGAACTATAGAGCCAGCAATGGAGAAGGGTATTCCAATATTAGTAAAGAATACATTTGAGCCAGAAAACGAAGGGACTTTAATAACTAACAATATGGAGATGAGCGATAATATAGTTAAAGCAATATCAACAATAAAAAATGTTGCTTTAATAAATATATTTGGTGCTGGAATGGTTGGAGTTAGCGGAACAGCGGCGAGAATATTTAAGGCATTAGGTGAAGAGGAGGTTAATGTCATTTTAATAAGTCAAGGTTCTTCTGAAACAAACATATCCCTTGTAGTGAGTGAAGAGGATGTTGATAAAGCATTGAGGGCATTAAAGAGAGAGTTTGGGGACTTTGGAAAAAAGAGCTTTTTAAATAATAATTTAATTAGAGATGTAAGTGTTGATAGAGATGTGTGTGTTGTTTCAGTTGTAGGGGCGGGGATGAAAGGAGCTAAGGGCATAGCTGGGAAGATATTCACAACTGTCTCTGAAAGTGGAGCGAATATAAAGATGATAGCCCAGGGTTCTTCTGAGGTAAATATATCCTTTGTTATTGATGAGAGAGATTTATTAAATTGTGTTAGAAAGTTGCATGAGAAGTTTATTGAAAAAGCTAATAGATAAAACTTTATTTTTAATTTTTGGTGTTAATATGAATGAAAATATTAAAAAAGCAGAGTATTATTACAAAAAAGGTGTTGAGATAGGAAATAAAGGAGATGTAGAAAAAGCTTTAGAGTATTTTAACAAAGCACTTGAATTAAATCCATTCTATGCGGATGCTTGGTTTAACAAAGCACTGGCTCTGAGAATTTTAGGAAGATATGACGAAGCAAGAGAGTGCTTTTTTAAGGGTTTGAAACTTCAAAATTGTCAAAAATAATTTATAATTAAATATATGTATTTAAATATTAAGATACAACTTAGATATATTAAAATGTATCAATTAATCGAAAGTTATAAATATAATAAATGTAAAGATAATATTCCGTAAAATAGAGTTAATATTAAAATAAAATATTAAAAAAATTAAAATAAAATAATACCAATAAAGAATAAAAAATGAAAAAATATGGTGAAATAATGAGTGATGAACTCCCAATAATTGGAAAAGACGCATTAGGTAGGGTTATAAGAGATTGGAGTGTCAAACCATGGTGGGGCATTGATAGGAAAAAAATAGAATGGTATCCTAAAATCAACTATGACAAATGTATTGGCTGTGGGATTTGTTTTATAACATGTGCTAATAGGATTGTTTTTGATTGGGATAAGGAAAAGAAAAAACCTGTTGTAGCAAGACCTTATAATTGCGTTGTTGCATGCACAACATGTAAAACCCTCTGCCCAGTGGATGCATTGGAATTCCCAGATAGAGAGTATATGCAGAATATAATTAAAGAGTATAAGCTTTTAGTTAAAGCCAAGGAAAAATTAAAAGAGCATGGATTGATTTAAATAATTGATTATTTTATTTTTTCTTTATAATCAATTATTTGTTTGGGGATAAAAAGTTTTTATATGGTGATAAGATGAACCCAGAAATGATTAAAGAAATGATGAATTCTGAAATGGCTAAGGAAATGGCTCCTAAAATGATGCCAGAAATTATGCCAATAGCTTTAAGTAAATTTTTGCCATACATTCCAGAGGATAAAAGAAAGGAGTTTATAGCAAAAATTGTTGATATCATTGTCAGCAAGGATGAGAAAAAAGAAATTTATGCTGAGTTTTTAGATATGTTTGAGACATTATTAAATATTAAGGGGCTAATAATTCATTCAAGGGGAGGGAAAGGTGCTGTAAAAGAAATGATATCTCCAATGGATTTGTTTTTAGCCGGGCTTTGTGGATGCATTTGTATAGCTGTTGGCAATACATTAAAGGCCAATAATATAAACGCCAATGTAAAAGTCGATGGTAAGGTTGAAAAATCTTTTGAGGATGGAAAAATAAAAAAAGTAACTTTAAATATATATGTAAAAGTTGATGGAGATGTTGATAAAGAAAAATTAAAGGATATGGTCTTAGAAGGTTCAACAAAATGTTTGATAAGCAATACTTTAAATTGCGAAATTGAGAAAAATGTTTTATTTGAATAATCATCTAAATCTTTATATTTTTTATAATCCCGAAAATTTATATTTGCGATTATCCTAATGTTATATTATAAATTAATAGTTTATTTTTGGTGTTTAATATGAAAGCTGACGACATGGCAATAATATTTTCAAAATTAATAGTAAATCCAATTACAAAAAACCAGATATTGAACCTTTTTAAAAAAGATGAAAATGGAAGATTAATCATTGAAAATTATCTCGATGCCTATGTAAAAGGCGAAGAAATACACTCAATAAAATACAAAGTATTGAAAGAGATTTTAGAAAAAGGTCTTAAAACCTTTACAGGAGATGCTTACAAAGAGACATTTAAGGAATATTTAAAAGACCCATATTTTAAAAAGGGATTAATAAGTGTTGTAAGGGGATTAGGTTATTTTGGAGTAAGAAAACCATTTACTTCTGGCTCTCCATTTTTAGTTGTGTGGGATGTAACATATAGGTGTAATTTAAGAT
>JBDOKN010000214.1:0-4570 GCA_039833665.1 Methanocaldococcus sp. | reverse complement strand
TCTAATCTCTTTATATCAACAGTAAACTTAAAATCCGTATAATTTTTGTCAATATAAATTATTCCATTATTTATTGGAACTGCAACGTTATTTATTGATTTTTTATCCTCACTCATTATACTATCAATTTTAAAACCTCCCTCTTTAACTTTCCATTCTCCAAACGGAGCTTTTTCCCCAACCTCATAGGAAGAAAAATCATCATAAAATGATTTTGGAACAATTTCAAAACAACCACATAATCCCAAATATACAATTGGAATAATTAAGATTACAGCAAGTTTTTTAAGATTCATAATCTTCACCTAAGTTTAGTACATTGATACATTGCTTCAATAACATTCTTTAATGTTGCGTCAGTTTTTATTCCTTTCGGATTGTAGTGAGTTACAGTAGCTTTAAAACCCATCTCTTTTAATTGATTTATAATATCTTGCATTGGTGGGACAGAAATCTTTAACATTTTCCCAATTTGGTGAGTGTCATAACATCCAACTTGATTTATAGCAGATTCTTCTTTAATGGCATTTAAAATTTTTAAAACCCTTCCACTAAACCCCCTCTTTTCGGCTATTTTTAAAGCCCCTTCAACAAGAGCTTTATCATACAAGTTACCAATATACAACGGTCCAGCAAAACCTTTCTCATAACCTTCTTCAAATTTTCTAATTATTTTAACTCCATTAACATCTTTAACATAACCAAGCATGTCAAAAACTTTATCGGCTCTCTTAGCTCCCCTATCTGTAACTAAATAAACTCTAACATAATGGTCGGTTGCATGGCAAAGTACTGGCTTTAAGGCAATTTCATATTTTGTGGCCATTCTCGTAGCATATCCAACCAAAACTCTCAATGCAAATTCATGACAATCCCTACCAAATAGTGGATAAGCTAAATATTTCCTCAGGCAGGATTTTTTAGACCTGCCACATAAAGCCGCCGTATCTGTGGCAGTTAAACACAATAACCCATTTCTTGTTACTAAAGACCTAATTGCCTGGTCTATATAAGGGGCAGGAGAACCAAACGGGTCTATATCTACAACGTTGAAAAATCTAAAATGTTTAGATAAAAATGTGTTTGCATCTTCATTAAAAACCTCAATGTTATTAATCTCATTTAATTTGGCATTATTTGTTATTTTTTCATAAGCTTTTGGATTTATATCATTTAGGAAAACTTTTAAATCTCTATTAAATTCAAGCTCTTTGGCATATCTAAGCCCCCTAATTCCACTTCCAGCCAAAGCATCAGCAATGTAAAATTTATCCCTCTTGTGATACAAGTTTAAAAATGCCTGAATCACCACTATACTTATATCTCTACATGTTTTCATCCTTGGATTGTAGAAGACCTCATCCTTTTTTGTAACTGTTAATTTATCTGGCACTTCAAAAACCACATTTCCCTCTTTTAGAATCATATTATCACACAGATAATTATTGTTTTAATTTTATTAAATTAAAAAATTAAAAATAGAAATAAAAATAAAAGTATTAAAGAAAACTAAAAAGAAATTTTTATTTATTTATTCTCTCAATGGCAATTTTAACATTGTATTTCTTTCCATTTGGTGTCTTTATCTCCCAATCTTTTTCGTAATCTGCCTTTATATCATCAACGAACTGCCCTCTAACTTCCCTTTCAATAATCTCTCTAAATTCATCTAAGTCAATGCCTTCAACCTTAACCTTAATTTTCTCTTCAATATCTAAGTCCATATCTTTTCTCATCGCTTGAATTCTCCTTATAACTTCTCTCATTAATCCCTCCCTTATCAAATCATCAGTAATCTCGGTATTTATAAAGACAGTTCCCTTTGAAAACTCAACTCCTGCTATATGCTCAGGAATCTCCAACCTAATTTCAACATACTCTGGTTTGATTTCATAGCCGTCTAATATAACAGCCCCTTCCTTCAATTTCTCCATCAACTCCTTAGCATCCGCTTTATTTAATGCCTCAACAACCTTTGGAACCTCACTTTTGTATCTCTTACCTAACTCTCTGTAGTTTGGTTTTATTATATATCTGCTACCTTCAACTTCTCCAAATTTGATGTTTTTGACATTACCTTGCTCTTTTATTATGTATTCAAATCTTTCTACTGCTTTTTTAACTTCTTCACTTCCTGCAATTGTTATTTCTTTTAATGGATATCTTAAAGTGTATTTTATCCTATCCCTCCCCCTATATATTGCATCAACTACATCCCTAACTATTGCCATATCTCTCTCTAACTCCTCATCAATAAATCTCTCATCAACCTCTATTTTATTCATAAAAATACTTTCTTCCATATCTTCTGTTTTTAGATTTTGATATATTGCCTCAGCGGTGTGTGGAGCTACTGGAGCCATTATTGTGGCTAACTTTAATAAGATATAGTAGAGCGTTTGATATGCCGATAATTTATCAACATCTTCCTTTTCTTTCCATGTCCTATCTCTAATTAACCTAATATACCATCTACTTAAATCGTTTAGTATAAAGTCCTTTAAAGTCCAAGTGTATGTGTGGAAATAAGGGACTTCAAGATTTTCAATAGCTATCTTAGCAACTGTATTTATTCTACTTAAAATCCATCTATCCTCATCTTTTAAATAGTTAAAGTATTTTTCATCTGGTTTGAAGTTATCTAAGACCATGTAATTTACAGCAAACATATAAGCGTTCCACAATGTGTTAAATAAGCTTAAAACGTCATCCATTTCACTCCATACAAACCTCAAATCCTCCCAAACCTTGTTTGCACTTAATAAGTAAAATCTCAACAAATCAGCCCCATATTTTTCAACAACGTCATCGGGATTAACTACATTTCCTAAACTTTTACTCATCTTGTCTCCTTTTTCATCCAAGGTAAAGCCATGCATCAAACATTTTTTGTATGGAATGTCGTTAAATACTATTGCTGATAACGCATGTTGTGAATAAAACCACTTTGTAACCTGGTCATTCCCCTCTGTTATAAAGTCAGCTTTTTTTAATGTTTTTGAACCAATTGACGCATAAGGAGCTAAACCAGAGTCAAACCAAACATCCAAGACATCTGGAACCCTCTTCATTTCCCCTCCACATTCACATCTCAACTTTATTTTATCTACAGTTGGCTTATGCAAATCGTTAATCTCTCCAACTTCATCTTTGTTTATCATCTTTTCCTCTAACTCCTTAACGCTTCCTACAACTATATATTTTCCACACTTCTCACAAACCCAAACAGGAAGAGGAATACCCCAATACCTCTGCCTACTTATATTCCAGTCCCCAACAAACTTAACCCCATTTATGTATCTTGTTTCAACCCAGTGTGGAATCCACTGAACTGTTTTAGCATGCTCTATAATATTATCTTTAATCTTCGATATTTCTAAGAACCATTGCTCTGTTGCCCTAAACAAGAGAGGAGTTTTACATCTCCAACAGTGTGGATAACTGTGCTTTATCTTTCCAGCATAGACCAACAATCCTTTATCTTTTAAAGTTTCAATTATCTCAGCATCTGCATCTTTAACAAAAACGCCTTTCCATTTTCCTTCCACATATTTACCTTCATCATCTATTGGTGAATAAACTGGCAGATTATATTTCTTACCAACTTCAAAGTCCTCTTCCCCATGTCCTGGGGCTGTATGAACTAACCCAGTTCCTCCCTCTAAGGTTACATGCTCTCCTAAGATGATTGTGTGGGCATTTTCCAATTTAGCAAATTCTTTCTGTCTCTCATTCTCCTCCAACAATGGATGGATGTATTTTATTCCTTCTAATTCTTTTCCTTTAACTTTTTTGATTATTTTGTAGTTCTTGATGTTATGGACTTTCTTAGCTTTGTTTATAACATCCTCAACTAATTTTTCAGCAATAACCCAAACCTCTTTTTTGTTGTCAAATTCAACCTCTACATAAGCGTAATCATATTCTGGATGGACTGTAACTGCTAAGTTTGCCATTAAAGTCCATGGTGTTGTTGTCCAGATAACAATGTATGTGTTTTCTTCATTTGCTAATTTGAATTTTACATAAACAGAAGGGTCATAGACCTCTTTATACTCTCCTCTAACCTCATGCTCAGCTAAGGCAGTTTCACATCTTGGACACCAATAAACAACCCTTAAATCTCTTGTTAATAATCCTTTCTCATGAGCAACCTTTAATGTCCACCAGCCAATCTCCATATACTCCTTAGTTATTGGCATATAGGCATTTTCCCAATCCAGCCAAACTCCCAAGTTTTTAAATTGGTTTTCCATGATTTCTTTGTGTTTTAAAGCAAATTCTTTACACTTCTCTATAAATTGCTCTACACCAATCTTTGTTTCAATCTCTTTCTTGTTCTTTATTCCAAATTCATTTTCTACTTTAACCTCTATTGGCAGTCCGTGCATGTCCCATCCAGCTTTATCTAAAACATTGTATCCTTGCATTCTCTTAAATCTCAAATAAGTATCTTTAATTATTTTATTCCATGCAGTTCCTAAGTGTATAGCTCCAGAACAGTAAGGAGGTCCATCAACAAAGTAAAATTCCTTGTTTCCTTCATTCTTTTTCTTTACCTTTTGATATA
>JBDOKN010000213.1:0-2207 GCA_039833665.1 Methanocaldococcus sp. | reverse complement strand
AAAACATTAAATCAAAACTGCTTTCAATATTTTTTCTTCTATTAGTTTTATAATTATCTATATATTATATACTCTTCTAAATCAACTCTCCAACTATTACATTATCCTTATTTCTCAAAATTCTCACTTTAACAACCTTTCCTATTAAATTTTGTTCGTTATTGCAGTTGATTATTTGTATAACCCTATCCCTACCAACTCCCAAAACTTCCCCTTTAACCCTCCCATCTAAAACAACTTTAACCTTTGTTATTTCACCAACTTTAAAAGGATATGGCAATCTCTTCCTCTTATGCGTTCCAAAATCCTTTGGAGATGTTATAAGCTTAACATTTATACCTTTTTTCTTATATTCTAACTCATATTTTCTCAACAAATCATAAAACTTCTCAAAATCCCAAATCTTCATTTTTTTAGGTCTTCTACCCAATTGATAAACCCTACACAATTGGCATCCCAAAATAGGGTCTTTTTTTCCAGTTAAAGGATTAATGATATTTTGAGGATTTCTCTGCTCTAACTCAATAGTATAGTCAATAACTCTCTTAAATTCCTCATCGTTTATATTTGGTAATAAAAGGGGGGCTATGAGTAGATGAATCTTAGAGTTTTTTATATATTCGGCAATATCTAAAACCTTCTCAATATTATAATCTTTCCTACCTGCGAGCATTTTAGCCATTTTTTCATCTAAGGCATTGATGGAGAGGTTTATCCTATGTAGCCCTGCATCTTCCAACTCATCAATTAGTTTATAATCTAAAACTGTCCCATTACTTTGCATGGAAACGATACCTTTACCTTTTTTATTTATCTCAGCTAATTCTTGAACTAAATCAACCAATGGATAATAAAGAGATGGCTCTCCCTGCCCATCTAAATGTGCCTCAATAAATTTATTTTCCTTAAAATCAACTATTTTCTTGTAGTTTTCAATTAAATAATCTAAATCTACGTAGTAATCATTTTTTCTTGTTTTAGAAAACTCCCCTTCATCTACCGAGCAAAATATGCAGTTTAAATTACAGCCACAATGCCCCCTAACTTGGATTATATTTCTTCCTCTCTCAATTAAACCAAAGGCAGTGTGCCCAATCAAAGGAATTGGTTCATTTATATATATAACCCTTCTTTTTGTTACTTTACTCTTCAAATTATTTGCTATGCTATAAGATATTAGATTTAAAATCCCAACCTTTATATTTTCAGCTCTTCTTGGATGGGCGTTAATCTTTAATATTGAGCCGTCAATCTCAACCTCTTTATATGGAATTTCAACCTCAACCTCATAGATTTTGTTTATTTCTAAAATTAGATTATTATCCTTATTTTTAACATCCGTTATCATCATATATTGTGATAAATCTAAGTATGTCATAGTTCCACACAATATTTAAATATTTATATAATTTTTTATATAAATTAAAAATAACTTAAACAATCTCATTGTGTTTTATTTTATTATCTAAAAGAAGATTTTTACAGTTTTTAATGTCATCCAAATTAAAAAAAGCTCAAAAATATTTGGTGCGGGGGACGGGATTTAAAGCATAGGGTTTCGCCCTATTGCTATACTCCCAAGGATGCATTGCCTCGCTAACGCTCGGCAATGCCTCTTCTAATTAGCTATCAAATTATCTGGTGCGGGGGACGGGATTTGAACCCGCGAACCCCTACGGGACCAGACCCTCAATCTGGCGCCTTTGACCAGGCTTGGCGACCCCCGCCCTTAATAGGCAAATGTTATATTTATAAATCTCTCTATTGCGGACTTTATGCAGAAATGATATTTATATTGAACAATGAGCCATGAATGACTCAAAATACAATTTTGCATAATAGAATGCGTAAAGCCCGTATATAAAACTTACGCCGAAAAGTATATATATAGGTTTTTGATTATTAAGGTATTGCGTGCCGAGGTGGCTTAGCTGGTTATAGCGCCCGGCTCATACGGATATCCCAGCCCCATGGCTGGGTCCTGGGAAACCGGGAGGTCGAGGGTTCGAATCCCTCCCTCGGCACCATTAATTCATGAACCCATGTCGGACTTGGGAGTCGTCAACCTCATTTCCCTCTGAGTTCATTGGGAGCAAGTCATCGGTTTCTTCCTCTGTCACTGAGACCCCAGCTCCGCCCATTCATTAAAATATCGATAACTCCCACTCCTTAGGTCTCCAATATTACCCTCATCGAAGTGGGATTTA
>JBDOKN010000212.1:0-8253 GCA_039833665.1 Methanocaldococcus sp. | reverse complement strand
GCTTTCTCTAAGGAGATTTTTCTTGGCGTTTTAACTGGGACATCTACTATAACTCCAACTGCATGGACTCTTTTTGATATGTATTGCATATCCTCCTCATTAGTTATTCCACAGATTTTTATCTTAATCAAACCAGTCACCCAACTATTTTATTAATATTATCTTCTTTTTTCTTATGCTAGATTCACCATCTTTTTTATTACTCCTACTTTGACTGATTTCGCGAATTTCTTTGGATTTGTCGCCACTTTCTTCACTAGTAACTTCATTAATAATTTGCAATAGGTAATTTACAAGTTCTTTTAAAGTAGAAATAATTTCTGGAGTAATTTTTATTAAGTCATTTTCAGTTATTACTCCCACAATTTTTCCTTCATCTACAATAAACAATTCATTAGTTTTATATTTATTCATGAATTCTAAAGCTTCGTCGATTGTAGTATTTGGTGGAATAGTAACTAAATTTCTTGAGGATATATCTTCAATCTTAACCTTATCTGGAGGCAATTTTTTAATCAATACTTTCTTTATTATATCTCTATCTGTAGCTACTTCAATACTCTCATGATTTGGCCTTTCACATACTACAAGAACGCAAGAAATATTTTGTTCAATCATTAATTTTGCAACATCATATACCGATACATTTCCACTAACTACTATTGGTTTTTTCATTATAAGCAAAACTGGAATCTCCCCCACCATCGTAACTCCCCAATTTTATCTTAAAAAACTAAACATAATTTCCCTTTAAGATTTTAATTTCCTAATTATTTTTAACTCCAATTATATTTATACCTTATAGTATTGTAATAAATATTTGCATGTTTAAGTATTCTTTTAAATTTTCTCATATATTTAAACATACAAATACAATATTGCGACCGAAAAGTTTATATATGAGTTATGCATACTTTAATTTCGCTTGTGGTTGGGGGCTCGTGGTCTAGATGGCTATGATGCCGCCCTGACACGGCGGTGGTCGGGAGTTCGAATCTCCCCGAGCCCACCATAATTTTTTGATTTATTTTTTGATGAAATTTTTCTAAATTTTTATTTGTATATCATTGACCTATTATCTTTTATTTTGAAAAGTTAATTTATTATTTTAAATATTCAGCTTTAATTTTAATATATTTTTAAATAAAGAGAGTGACAACTATAGTTCCTTTCAAAATATTTTGAAATGCATAAGGTATTAATGAACTCCTTCCTAATGGAAGGAGTTCAAACTTCATTAATAAATTTTATTCACTTTTGAAAAGAACTATAATCCACAATATCCACATGCACATAAGCCCTTTCAACATTCTCCAATTTTTCCAATTTATCTCTAATAGCAACTTCAATATCGTGCATCTCTTTTGCTGAAATGTCTGGAGGAACCTCTACATGCAACTCTACATGAATCTTCGGCCCAACATAATGAGCTTTTATATCATGAACACCAATAACCCTGTCAAAACTCAAAACCTCTTTTTTAACAATCTCAAAAAATTCCTTTGAAGGGGATTTTCCTGTTAAATAGTCAATATTTCTTAAACATATATTAAAAGCTACCTTTGCAATCATAAAAGCCACTATAATCCCAGCTATGGCATCACCATAATAGATACCAAACTTTTGCAATAACAACCCAACTAAAACTACAACACTACTTAAAGCATCACTTCTATGATGATATGCATCTGCAATTAAAAGCTGATTATTTAATTTCTTTCCAATAAATAATGAATATCTCGTCATAATTTCCTTAACTACTATTGATAAAATAGCAACTCCAACCATTATAGCATTTACTTCAATCACTTCCCCCCTAATAATTCTTTCTACTGCAAACTTTCCAATCTCATAGGCGGTGAGGAATAAAGCCAAACCAATAAAAAAAGAAAAGAGACATTCAAATCTTGAGTGTCCATAGGGATGGGATTCATCTGCTGGTTTTGAAGCTATCTTAATTCCAACAATGGCTATAATACTCGTTATAACATCAGATAAGGAGTGAATTCCATCAGAAATTAGAGATACACTTGAATAAAGATATCCAATTATTATTTTTATCAATCCCAATAATATATTCCCAACAATACTCACAATTAATGGTTTTTCAGTTTCTCTCATAATTAGCCCCTAAATCTCAATGATTTTACCCACATGACCATAAACAAAATTATCTAATTGGGATAACTTTGTTAAAGCTTTAAATCCAGTGCAATGCATAGGCATAAACCAGAAATTTTGGGATTTAAAATAATCAACAACCCTATTTAAATAATCATTTGAAACACCAACCAAGTGAAAACCCCCTAAAACTCCTTTAATTTCACTCAACTCTTTTCCATATTCAACTACATTTATAATTCCACTGTGAGAACAGCCAGTAATTAAAATTCCCTTGGCTATTAAAAACATATCATCGTTTATTTCATCTTTCACCTTCTTCCCATCTTTAATACAGTGAAATTCTTCCATTTCATAACTCTGTTTTCTTGGAACATAGCCAGAGACAATAATATCTTTATCTATTTTATATGGTTCTTCAATAATCTCTAAATCAGCTTTTTTTAACAAATATTCCTTTACTTCTTTATTAATTCCTATATACCTATTGCCAGAATATTTATCTAAGAATGCATCTCTATGGGCTATAACCTTCCCATTAATTAAATCATTCTCTATAACATATTTTAGTCCATCACAGTGGTCGTAATGCCCATGAGATAAAACGATATAATCAAACCCCTCCTTTTCATTAAATAATTTTAAGTTCTCTCTCAAAGTTATTGAGTTTTGTCCAGCATCAAATAAAATCCTCTTATTATTTATTTCTATTAAAGCTGAAAATCCATGTTGAGCAAAAAATTTTTTATAGGCAGTGTTATCTACCAATATTTTAATCATGATGTCACCAAATATTTTTATAGCAGTTATGTTTATCTTTCTACCAATTTATATTTTCCCGCATTTGGGTGTAAATTACTTAATCACCAAAGTAAATATTTTTGTTATGTCTCAAAAAATTGGTGAGTATTTATGAATCTCAATATTAAAGAAATTAAACAAAAAATCAATGAATGGAAAAATAGGGAGTGGAGATGGAAAGGAAAAGGAAAAATTGAAATAAAATTTATTTGTTTAATTGAAAGAGCTGAAAGCTTTAAGAAATTGGTAGATAATTTAGAAATAATTATCTCTGAGTATGAGAAGATAAAACAACTTATTGAAGATGAGGATATAAAAGAGATAGCTAAGTTAAATCTATTCTGTGGAAATAATGTTTATGAGGAAATGTTAAAAGATATTCTAAGCTCAAATAAATTTATATCCCTAACAGTAAGTTTTGATGAAAATGTGGCTTATGTTAAGTATATGGAAAGGGGAAAAGAGGAGGTCATATATTTAGATGGAAAATCTACTTACAAAGCCCTACAAATATTAAAAAATAGATATGAGGACATACTAAAAAAGCAAATATCAATAATAGAGAACGCTATTCCTTTAACCATCCCATCTCAATAATCTTATTATAAACTTTCTCACTTAACCATTCCCTGCTTATATATTTATCATAGACAGGCAGTCGCATCTTTAACTTTAATCCCACTTCCTCGGTCCATTCCCTCAACTCTTTAACTTCTGGCCACTCTGCCTCTGGATTAACATAATCCTTTGTTAGTGGAGAGACACCCCCCCAATCATCAACTCCTGCCAATAAAAACAACTGTCCTGTCTCTCTATTTAAATTTGGAGGAATTTGAATTGAAATATCATTTAAAATCAGCTTTGCTAAGATAATTACTTTTAACATCTTTATTGGTGATGGTTCTTTATAGTTTTCCATTGGAATGCCTTTCTTAGCCCTAAAATTTTGGATTATAACCTCCTGTATATGCCCATACTTCTCATGAATCTCCTTTATTTTAAAGAGAGAATCGACAATTTCCTCGTTTGTCTCTCCAATACCAATTAACAAACCTGTTGTGAATGGAATCTTTAACTTTCCAGCGTTCTCAATCATCTCCATCCTTAACTTTGGATGTTTCCCAGGACTATATTTGTGGGCTATTGTATTCATCAACCTCTCAGAGGCATTTTCCAACATCAAACCCATAGATGCATTAACCTCTTTAAGCATCTTTAACTCATCATAATTTAAGATTCCACAATTTGTGTGTGGCAATAATGAGGTGTTATTTAAAGTCCATTCCTCTAAATCGTAAAGATATTCTATTATATTATCATAACCCATTGACTTTAATTGCTCTTTAATTTCTTTGTTTTCATCTACATGTTCTCCAAATGTAAATAATGCCTCTCTACAACCTAATCTATCTCCTTTTAATAAAATTTCTTTAACTTCATTCGGCTTCATTAAACTTGGCTTATCTTCCCTAAAAATGCAGTATCCACATCTATTTCTACACCACTTTGACAAAGGGATAAAGACATTTTTTGAGTAAGTTATATAATCTCTTTTAAATTTGTTATTAATTAGATTTAATTTATTCAGTATATCTTTATTAAATGTTGAGTTAAGAAAGTTAATTGCCTCTTCTCTGCTTATCATACCCTCACCCTTCATGTTAATCAACACATATATATACTGAGTAAAAGTATAAAATAAATTATATAAGAAATTCAACATTTTCAAAACACTTATTCAATATATAAAAATTATAAAACACAGTGATAAACAAGAATAAATTAGAAAGGTGATAAAATGGCTGAACAGCAGCAAGAACAGCAAATTAGGGTAAGAATTCCAAAAAAAGAAGAAAATGAGATTTTGGGAATTATAGAACAGATGTTAGGAGCGAGTAGAGTTAGAGTCAGATGCTTAGACGGAAAAACAAGATTAGGAAGAATTCCAGGAAGATTAAAGAATAGAATTTGGGTTAGAGAAGGGGATATAGTTATTGTAAAACCGTGGGAAGTTCAAGGAGACCAGAAGTGTGATATCATTTGGAGATACACAAAAACACAGGTTGAGTGGCTTAAAAGGAAAGGATACTTAGACGAGTTGTTATAAGCCCATATTATCATTTAAATAATTAAGGTGATGTCCATAACTAAAACTAAGAACATTAAAGAAAATGAGAAAGTTAAAGATAAAGATGAATTTTATGAACTAAATAAATTATTAACTGAGAAGGAAGAGTTTCAATTGGATAGAGAATATCAAAAGGAAATTTTAGAGAAAGAAAGGAAGTTTTTAGAGGATTTAAAGACAGCTAATGAAGTTTTTGATAAAAGAACCCTAATGACTTTATTTAGTTTATTGGCTGGGAAGCATCTAACCGAGTATGTGGGAATAGTCAATTCTGGAAAAGAGGCAGTGGTATTTAAAGCAAGGAAAGGAAAGTTTTATAGGGCTGTTAAAGTTTATAGGGTAGCAACATGCGATTTTAAGACAATGAGTAAATATATTCAAGGAGACCCAAGATTTCATTTAAGGAAGAGTAGTAGAAGACAAATAATCCACGCATGGGTTGAGAAAGAATTTAGAAATTTAAAGAGGGCTTCTGAAATTATAAATGCCCCAAAGGCAAGGTTAAGAAGGGAAAATGTCTTAGTTATGGATTTTGTTGGTTATAGGGGAATTCCTGCCCCAAAACTTAAAGATTTACAAGATTTGGATTGGGAGAGGTATTATAAGATTATAAAAGAGAGTATGAAAAAACTTTATGAAGAAGGAGAGTTAGTCCATGGAGATTTGAGTGAATACAACATCTTAGTTAAAGATGATGAACCTGTCTTTATAGATTTTTCCCAGAGTGTTATAACTCAACATCCACTGGCTCATCCTCTATTAATTAGAGATTGCATTAATATATGCAATTTTTTCAGAAGAAAAAGAGTTAATTGCAATTATAAAGATTTGTATAGGCATATTACTGGGGAAGATATAAATCCAGTTGATGAGGCAATGATTAAGCAGTTATAATAAATTTTTTATATTTTTAATATTCTTTATAATTTTATATTTATTAATCTATTAATTAATTGTGGTGATAATTATGGTTTTTGGAAATATTGGACAAGATAAAAATATCGAAATTTTAAAGATTCCAAAAGATAGAGTGGGAGTTTTAATAGGAAAAAAGGGAAATGTTAAAAAAACTATTGAGAAAGAGCTTGGAGTTAAGTTGGAGATTGATACCGATGGAACTGTAACCATTTATGGAACGGATAGGCAGAAAGACCCCTTAGCTGTTTGGAAGGCAAAGGATATAGTTAGGGCTATTGGAAGGGGATTTAATCCAGAAATTGCTTTAAGATTGGTTAGTGATGAATATGTTTTGGAAGTTATAGATATTGAGGACTATGCAAGCTCTGAAAACAGTATAAGAAGATTAAAAGGTAGGGTAATCGGTAAAGAAGGAAAGTCAAGGAGATATATAGAGGATTTAACTGGAACAAACGTATCTGTTTATGGAAAGACGGTTGCGATAGTTGGAGAGCATGAGCCGGTTCAGGTAGCTAAAGAGGCAGTTGAAATGTTACTTAGGGGAGCTTCACATGCAAAGACATATAAATTCTTAGAGAGGGAGAGGCAGAAAATTAAAAGGGCAAAATTTGAGTTATGGAAGAAAAAGAGTGATGTTGATGAGTTATATGAGAAGATGAATCCAAATTATGAAGAGATAGAGATTGAAAAAGATGAAGATGAAATAGAAGATGAAGAAGAATAATCGGTGATGAACATGCATTTAGTAGGAGTTTTAGACATTGCCAAAGACATATTAAAGGCAAATAAAAGATTGGCTGATAAAAACAGGAAGTTATTAAATAAACATGGTGTTGTTGCATTTGACTTCATGGGAGCTATTGGTAGCGGTAAGACATTGTTAATTGAAAAGTTAATTGATAATTTAAGAGATAAGTATAAAATTGCCTGTATTGCTGGGGATGTTATAGCAAAGTTTGATGCCGAGAGAATGGAGAAACATGGGGCTAAAGTAATCCCACTAAATACTGGTAAGGAATGCCACTTAGACGCTCACTTAATAGGGCATGCTTTGGAGGACTTAAATTTAAATGAGATTGATTTATTGTTTATTGAGAATGTTGGAAATTTAATCTGCCCGGCTGATTTTGATTTAGGGACTCATAAAAGGATTGTTGTTGTATCAACAACTGAAGGAGATGATACAATAGAAAAGCATCCTGAAATTATGAGAACGGCTGACTTGATAATAGTTAATAAGATTGATTTGGCAGAGGCAGTTGGAGCGGATATAAAAAAGATGGAAAATGATGCTAAAAAAATAAATCCTGATGCAGAGGTTATTTTATTGAGCTTAAAGACAATGGAAGGGTTTGATAAGGTTTTAGATTTTATTGAAAAAAGTGTTGAAGAGTTAAAGGAGCATAACTAAACCCATAATTCCAAGTATTGAGCTAAGTATTACCCTCAAATACTTTGGATGAATTTTTTGATTTATTTTTATTCCAATTTTTGAGGAGTAGATTATTGGAATTGAGATAATTAAAGCTATTGGGATTGAGACATATCCAATATTATAAATACAGTTTTTTGTATCTGCCATTAAATATGAGATAAGCCCACCAATTGAAGTTAGGGGAATAACTCCCACAGAAATTGCAACAGCCCTTTTAACAGGATATTTGGCTAAGGTTAGTATTGGGATTAAAATAAGCCCCCCTCCAATACCAAACAATCCGGCTATAAATCCAGTAATTGCCCCATAAATAGCATAGTTTAATAAACTGTCTTTTTTATCCGAAATTTTATCATCGATATGATAGGTTTTAGCCATGTATATTGCACTTAGCATTAAAAAAGCTCCAAGCATCTTTTTTAAAATTCCTGAATTGATGAAATTAACTACTAAATATCCAGTAATGTAGGAAAAAATTAAACTAACAATTCCAATAGTTAATGATGCCTTCAAGTTTATGTTTTTTAGTTTTGCATGCCTAAAAATTGATATTATTGAATTTATAAATACAACCAATAGTGATGTTCCAATGGCAAATTTAACACCATTTGGAATGCCAAAATAATCAAAAATAAATGTTAAAGTTGGGACTACTAAAAATCCTCCTCCAACACCCAACAAACTGCCCAACAATCCAACAATAAAGCCAACGACTATAAGTAAAGGGATAAATAATAAAAAATCCATTTAAACACCCATAACCGTTCTAAACAAATCCCTAAGTCCTGGGGCTAAACCAAGAGCCATTATGCAGAGTTTTATAATATTTTTTATATTTTCGTCCTCAACT
>JBDOKN010000211.1:0-3947 GCA_039833665.1 Methanocaldococcus sp. | reverse complement strand
ATAATTGTTTTATTTATATTATCTTTAATTTTAACTATTTCAATTTGTGGATGTTTTGAGAATGAAAAAGAGGAAGTAAATAAACCAAATATAACAGTTATTGAAAAAGGAGATATAAAAGTCCAAAACAATAAATCAATAGAAAGTTTAAGAGAAAAATCTTATAAGTTAAATAATCCAAATGATGGAAATAAAACAGAAAGTATGGCAAATAATATAACTAAAAAACCAACAAAAAGATACGATTTTTCAAAGCAAGTAGATATGGAAGAGATGTTTTTAAACCTTCCTTATAATAAGGAGATGTATTTAGATAACAAAATAATAAAAAAATATAAAAATATAACTTTTGTGGTTAGTAGGAAGCCAGAAGATTTTTCAAATGCTTACCTATACAATGAGGTTAAAAAATATCCTCAAAGAGACATTTATGGAAATTACTATTATTATGAATTCATCCCAAAAAATGCAAATATATCAATTAGCTACTGCTATTATAGAAAGATAGGAAATTATTACATAATTTTGCAAACTTATGAAAAGAGCAAAAGAGTCAGTGATTTATGGGTAAATTGGACTAAACATATATTTAGTTTATTTGAAAAATAAATATTTTTTATTTTATTTTTTTAAAATAAGTCGCCTCAGTGCTCATACGGTTCATCATCAAATCAGCAAAGCCAATCATCATCATTGGCGACTTTTTTGGTGATTATTATGATAGAAAGAGCTTTAATATTAGATGGCTATACAGATGAACCAGCTGGTTTAGGTGTTCCTCCTTATATAGGGATTTATCCAAGATACGCCTATGGTGTTTTAGATAAATATAACGTTAAGGCAGATTACATAACAATAGATAGGTTTAGAGAGTTAAGAGGAACTTTCAATTTAGATAAATATGACGCAGTAATATGTATTTGTGGATTTCATACGCCTGGAAAGTATTTAAATGCAAATCCTGCAACATTAAAGGAATTTGTTTCAATATTATATAAATATAATGGCTTAAAAATTTTAGGAGGACCAGCGGCAACAAAATACGGCTCTTCAATGATTGGAGGAAGGATAGAAGATGAAAGTAAATATAAATCATTTTTTGATATTGTTGTTGAAGGTGATTTGGAGGCAGTATTAAATGATTTGTTAAGGGAGGGAAGTGTGGAGAAGGTTGATTTTAATAGATATAGAACTTATAATGAATTGAGAGAATATGCAATAAGAGGGGCTAAGGTTGTTAAAAAGCATCCAAATTATCCATATATAATAGCTGAAATTGAGACATATAGAGGATGTTCAAGGGCTTTAAGTGGGGGTTGTTCTTTTTGCACAGAGCCGAGAAGGTTTAGATTGCCAAAATTTAGAGACGAGAAAGACATCGTAGATGAGATTAAAGCACTATATAATGAAGGGATAAAATATTTTAGAATTGGGAGACAGCCATGTATGTTTTCATATAAATCAATTGATTCTGAGAAGGAAGAGGTTCCAAAGCCAAATGTTGAGGCAATTGAAAGATTATTTAAAGGTATTAAAAAGGTTTCAAATCCAAAGGTTTTGCATATAGATAATGCCAACCCAGCAGTGATAGCAAGGCATGAAGAAGAAAGCAGAAAAGTAGCTAAAATATTAGTTAAATACTGCACTTCTGGAAATGTCGCTGCATTTGGTGTTGAGAGTTTTGATGAAAGAGTTATTAAGGCAAATAACTTATTAACTACACCAGATGATGTTTTGGAGGCAGTTAAAATTTTAAATGAAATTGGTGGAAAAAGAGGGGAAACTGGACTGCCATATCTATTGCCAGGCATAAATCTATTGTTTGGATTGAAGGGGGAGAGAAAAGAAACTTTTAATATAAATTTTGAATATTTAAAAGAAATTTATGATAGGGGATTTATGCTCAGAAGAATTAATATAAGGCAGGTTGTTCCATTTTTTGGGACAGATATAACTCTAAAAGATATAAAAAAAGCAGAAAAGAGGAAAAAATTATTTTTATGGTTTAAAGAAAAAGTTAGAGAGGAGATAGATAACAAAATGCTTAAAAGAGTTGTTCCAAAAGGAACTATATTGAAAGATGTGTTTGTTGAAGTTAAAGAAAATGATAATTTATATTTTGGGAGGCAATTTGGAAGTTATCCAATTTTGGTCGGGATTGTTGATAAAAATCTTAAAATTGGAGAGTTTGTTGATGTTGAAATTATTGACTATGGAAGAAGGTCGATAACTGGAAAAGTTGTTAAACCACAATAAAAAATTTACACCTCCGAGCATAAGCGAGGAGGTGTTATGGGTATGCCAATAGGGCTTTGCCCTATGGATGGAAGAAGGTCGATAACTGGAAAAGTTGTTAAATATTAAATGCCCACTTCTATTTTTCATCATTTTGATTTTACCTAAAATTTTAAATATATTATAGTCAATATTTGAAACAGCTTTATTATCGCATATCTTATTATCTAACTTTATTAACAACTCTACAAATCAATTTTATGAGGGATTATTATGATGGTGAGGATATTTGATACAACATTAAGAGATGGAGAACAAACACCCGGAGTTTCTTTAACACCAAATGATAAATTGGAGATAGCTAAAAAATTGGATGAGTTGGGGGTTGATGTTATAGAGGCAGGTTCAGCAATAACTTCAAAAGGAGAGAGAGAAGGAATAAAATTAATAACAAAAGAAGGTTTAAATGCAGAAATCTGCTCATTTGTTAGGGCTCTACCAGTTGATATTGATGCGGCATTAGAATGTGATGTGGATAGCGTCCATTTGGTAGTGCCAACATCTCCAATCCACATGAAGTATAAGTTAAGAAAAACGGAGGATGAAGTATTAGAAGCAGCTTTAAAGGCAGTGGAGTATGCTAAAGAACATGGGTTAATTGTTGAATTATCTGCAGAGGATGCAACAAGAAGTGATGTTAATTTTCTAATAAAATTATTTAATGAGGGAGAAAAAGTAGGAGCCGATAGAGTTTGTGTTTGTGATACAGTAGGAGTTTTAACTCCACAAAAAAGTCAGGAGTTGTTTAAAAAAATAACTGAAAATGTTAATCTTCCAGTTTCAGCTCATTGCCATAACGACTTTGGAATGGCTACTGCTAATACCTGCTCAGCAGTTTTAGGTGGAGCTGTTCAATGCCATGTAACGGTTAATGGTATTGGGGAGAGAGCAGGAAACGCTTCATTAGAGGAGGTTGTTACCGCCTTAAAAATACTATATGGTTATGATACCAAAATAAAGATGGAAAAGTTATATGAGGTTTCAAGAGTTGTTTCAAGATTGATGAAAATTCCCGTCCCACCAAATAAGGCAATTGTTGGAGACAATGCATTTGCTCATGAAGCAGGAATACATGTTGATGGTTTAATAAAGAATACTGAGACCTATGAACCAATAAAGCCGGAGATGGTTGGAAATAGAAGAAGAATAATATTAGGAAAACACTCAGGTAGGAAGGCATTAAAATATAAGCTTGATTTAATGGGAATAAAAGTTAATGAAGACCAATTAAACAAAATTTATGAAAAAGTTAAAGAATTTGGTGATTTAGGTAAATATATATCAGATGCTGATTTATTTGCCATAATTAGAGAAGTTTTAGGTAAAGAAATTGAAGAGAAAATTAAATTAGATGAATTAACTGTTGTATCAGGAAATAAAATAACACCAATTGCATCTGTTAAACTCCATTATATAGGAGAAGATATAACTTTAATAGAAACTGCCTATGGTGTTGGGCCGGTAGATGCGGCAATAAACGCTGTAAGAAAGGCAATAAGTGGAGTTGCAGATATTAAGTTAGAGGAGTATAGGGTTGAAGCAATTGGTGGAGGAACTGATGCGTTAATAGAGGTTACTGTTAAACTAAGAAAAGGAACTGAAATTGTTGAAGTTAGAAAATCAGACGCTGATATAATAAGGGCTTCTGTAAA
>JBDOKN010000210.1:0-1924 GCA_039833665.1 Methanocaldococcus sp. | reverse complement strand
AAAACAAAATTTATTCTAACAACTTAACAACTTTCTCTTCAATCTCATCAACTGGTTTATTTAATATATTAGCCAACGCCTCTGCAAATATTCTCGCATACTTCATAACATACTTTCTCTTTTTCTCTTCCTCTGCTTCTCTTCTAATTCTTGATAAATATTTCTCTAACTCCCTACCGCAAATCATCAATGCATGTCTAATTTCATTGTAAATCTCTTCATTCTCACTTTCACTGCAAGCTACTGCCTGCTTTCCTGCTGAAGTGTAAGGAATAAATGTAGATATTAAATTAACAAAAACAGTTATTGGTGCATCTTCCCCTCTCAACCCATATCTCTTCCAATTTATACTTTTAACTGCCTTAGTTAAACCACAGGCAGAGGCATCATATAGCAGAGGGACGTGGTTGGCGAATCTCATAATCTCCATCCTTCTTCCTTCATCACTCTGCCTTCCTGCATCTCCTCCATAAGCAATAGCAACTTCAACAGCGAATGGAATTCCTCCTTTATAGGTCTTTGGATTTCTCGTAATTGCTTTAACAAAGTCAGGATGTAAAAGTTCTTTTAATGATTTTTCTATATTCTCCGCTCCAATAGGTCTTAATCCTGTTGTAGGAGGAGCCATAAATTCCATGTTTTGGAGGCAATTAACAATCATCTCTGCCTCATCCCAAGTTAATTCTTTAGGGTTTTTATTTAAGATTTTTTTAACTTCATCCTCAAATCTTTTTAATTCTTCATCAGATATTAGTCCTTTATTTTTTATTTCGGCAATAAACTCTTCTGGATTTTTTACAATATTTTTAACTTTTTTGTTTAACTCATCAACAACTGTAGCTGATAAATAATTCTTCTCAGCCCATTCCATAAAGTTCTCAGGTATCTTCTTAAAGTGGTTCTTTATTTTATTTATCTCCTCCTCACTTAGCTTATTAAATAAATATTCCATTGTTATATACTTTAAAGCATACCTCTTTAACTCATCTAAGCTCTCTGGAAGGTTTTTAATCAACATCTTAACGGTTTCTATCTCGCCGTCGGTAATATAATCTTTAAATCTATTTAGATAGCTCTCAATATCTATATCTAAATAGCAAGAAACAACCATGTTCCAAAAAACACTATCTTTAAATTTCTTTAATATCAAATCCCTAAGTAAATAAGTTGATAGCTCCTTAACTCTTTTTGTTGTAACTCTTGAAAGTTCAGAGACGAGCATTGAAGAAACTTTCTTTGATTTTGTTTTTCTTGCAATATATAATAGCTCATCGGTAGTTAAACCATAAGGATGGGGCTTCATTTCCTCTGGTTTTTTAGGCAGTTCATCAACAACCCTATCAAATACAACCTCCCCATAAGGGTCTTTTAATATAATCTTTGCATGAGGAGTTGCTAAACTTATCCTTCTCAGATATTCAAAAGGTCCAAACTCTCCCCTATTGTAGCTAACTTCTTTAAACTCTCCCTCAACCCTTGTCCCTCTCCACTTTCCTTTTCTAACCTTTTTTGATACAATTTCCCCTTCATTTTTTTCAACGTTCATCTTCACTTCAACTTCGTAGATATTGCCGTCTCCAGTTGATGTTATAATTTTTAACGGCTTTCCTGTGGTTATTTGTGAAAATAACAAGACACCAGCAGCCCCAATTCCCTGCTGTCCCCTTGATTGTATAAACCTATGCATCTTAGAACCAGCCAACATCTTCCCAAAAACCTTTGGAATAAATTCCAAGGGAATCCCTGGACCGTTGTCTTCAACTGCCACTTTATAGTGGTCAGCTCCTAACTTCTCAATTTCAACTTTTATATCTGGTAAAATGCCAGCTTCTTCACATGCATCTAAGCTGTTTGTAACTAATTCGTGGATTATAGTTGTTAAGCTCCTAATCTTTCCACTGTATCCAAGCATGTGTTTATTTTT
>JBDOKN010000209.1:0-3499 GCA_039833665.1 Methanocaldococcus sp. | reverse complement strand
GCTTTTTGAGCCGCAAGACCATCCTGCAAGAGAAATGCAAGACACCTTCTTTTTAAAGTATCCAACTGAGGGAGATATTCCAGAAAATTTATTAGATAAGGTTAAAGAAGTGCATGAGAGATGCTGGAAATATAAATTTGATGAAAATGTTTCAAGGAGGTTAATTTTAAGAACTCATACAACAGCTTCATCTATAAGGTATTTAGCTTCATTATCAGAAGAAGAAAAAAACAAACCTCACAAGGTATTTTGTATAGATAGGGTGTTTAGAAATGAGGCAATCGACTATAAACATTTGCCGGAATTTTATCAATGTGAAGGGATTATAATGGACGATAATGTTAATTTTAACAATTTAATTGGTGTCTTAAAAGAATTCTTAAATAGGTTGGGCTTTGAAAAGGTTAGGTTTAGACCTGCTTATTTCCCATTCACTGAACCATCCTTAGAGGCGGAGGTTTATTTAGAGGGCAAAGGATGGTTGGAAATCTTAGGGGCTGGGATATTTAGACCTGAGGTTTTGGAACCAATAGGCATTGAAAAGCCAGTTTTAGCTTGGGGTATTGGATTTAGTAGGTTGGCTATGCTTAGATATGGATTGACAGATATTAGGGACTTGCATAAGAATGATTTAGATTGGTTGAAGAGGGTTTAAGATGGAAGATATTATTAAAAATGCCTTTATTGAATCAATTAATAATATTAGGAGAGGAGATAAATGGGAAGAAATTAAAAAAATCCAAGAAAAAATAATAAATGCTAAAAAAATTGTTGTTGCTACAAACAATCAAAATAAATTTAAAGTAATAAGAGATATTATGTTAAGGGTTTGTGATGCAGAGATAAAGATGCTCGAAATAGATACAAGGTTTGCTGATTTAACAAGAATGCCAGCTTTAACTAAGGGGTTAATGGCTGTTGATACTGAAAAAGCTGACTTATATATTGCAAGGGGAAGATTGGGAGTTCCCGGCTCTGGTTCTATGCTTATAATATTGGATGAGAAAGGGAGGGTTTTAACTGCCTCTTTATCCCCTTCCTCAGTTATCCATAAGGAAGATATAGAGGAGAGAATAAAGAAAGAGTTGATTGAAGCGTTGAGTAGGGTAGGAATAGAAATTTCTATTTATAGTTCTTTTCAAAAGTGAATAAAATTTATTTAAGGAAGTTTGAACTCCTTCCTAATGGAAGGAGTTCATTAATACCTTATGTATTCCAAAATATTTTGAAAAGAACTATAATTTAACATCTTTTCATTTTGGAGGTGGAGTTAATGAAATATGGTATAACTGAAACAGTAAAAACAATTGATACAAAAACAAAGGTTATTGATGTAATAAATGAAATAGCTAAGAAAAAGTATCACGCAATTAGAAATTTTTTGGAAGGAGAGGAGTTTAATGAGGTTGTAGTATTTGGGGTTTATTTGTGGGGAAACTATGTGGCTCAAAACTTATCAAAATATGCTGGTAAAGTTTATTTGGTTGATATTCATGAATTTATGAAAGGATTTGTTCCAAACAATAACAGCATAAAATTCTTAAATTTAAATGAATTTAAATTAAAGTTTATAAAGAATGAGGTAAATCCTGATTTGATTATTGATTTAACAGGATTGGGAGGAGTTGAGCCAGAATTTTTATCTAAATTTAATCCAAAAGTTGTTATTGTTGAAGACCCTAAGGGGGTTTTTGATGTTGATATTTATGAAGCAGATAACACTTATAAGAGAACAGCTCCATTCATTGAAAAGGCAAAAGTTGGGGTTTTAAAGACATATAGAAAGGCAAGAGTTTCAAAAACGTCTGGGACTATGACATTAACGATTGACACAATAGTCGATGCATCAAGGGAAATAGCATCATTAGATGGAGTTTTGTATGCTATCCCAAATCTAAGATATTATGAAGGAATTTTATTCCATGAAAATGATATTCACAAATTTTTATCAGAGATTTCACAACCTGCTATTACAATAAGCACATTAAATGATGTGTTGGATGAAGCTGAGGAGATACTATCAAATAATATTAATTTAATTTACTCTTTTGTTGAAGAGCTTTAATTTTAATTAAATTTTAAAATCTTTTTTGAGGGGAAATTATGAAAGTTACAATTATAGGAGCTTCTGGTAGAGTTGGGAGTGCAACAGCTTTATTATTGGCTAAAGAACCTTTTATGAAAGATTTAGTGTTGATTGGGAGAGAACACTCAATAAATAAATTAGAGGGGTTAAAAGAGGATATCTACGATGCCTTAGCTGGAACAAGGAGTGATGCAAACATATATGTTGGGAGTGATGAAAATCTAAGGATAATTGATGAAAGTGATGTTGTAATAATAACAAGTGGGATTCCAAGGAAAGAAGGAATGAGTAGAATGGATTTAGCAAAAATTAATGCAAAAATTGTTGGAAAGTATGCAAAAAAAATAGCTGAGATATGTGATACAAAAATATTTGTTATAACAAACCCTGTGGATGTGATGACTTATAAAGCTTTAATAGATTCAAAATTTGAAAGAAATCAGGTTTTTGGATTAGGAACTCACTTAGATTCTTTGAGATTTAAGGTTGCTATTGCCAAGTTTTTTGGTGTCCATATTGATGAGGTTAGAACGAGAATTATTGGAGAGCATGGAGACAGCATGGTTCCATTGTTAAGTGCTACCTCTATCGGAGGAATCCCAATTCAAAAATTTGAAAGATTTAAGGAACTGCCAATAGATGAAATTATAGAAGATGTTAAGACAAAGGGAGAGCAGATTATTAGATTGAAAGGCGGCTCTGAGTTTGGTCCAGCAGCAGCTATTTTAAATGTTGTGAGATGCATTGTAAATAACGAGAAGAGGTTATTAACTTTATCCGCCTATGTGGATGGAGAGTTTGATGGGATTAGAGATGTGTGTATTGGAGTTCCAGTAAAGATTGGAAGAGATGGCGTAGAAGAGATTGTATCAATTGAATTGGATAAAGATGAGATAACTGCATTTAGAAAATCAGCTAATATTATTAAAAAATACTGTGAAGAAGTTAAACATCTATAATAAAATTTGGTGTCAGCATGTGGAAGGCAAATATTGGGAAATTAATGCATACTTTAAAAGCTTTTAAAGGTTCTAAGCCGTTATTTGAGACGGATGAGATGTTAATGGTTAAAGGGGTTTGTAGAGATGAGGAATTTGAGGAATATAATAATATTAAAGATTATTTAACTGAAAAACTAAAAAAAGAGGGTTTTGAAATTATAGAGGAAGTTGATGAAATAGATAAGTTTGTCAATAGAATAAATGAGATTTTGAAAGAAAATCCTCTTTATCCAGATACATTTGGTTTTGAAAGAATGAAGGAGAGTTTTGAAATGATTGGATGTGAGTGTGATTATATTATAGCTAAAAAAAGAAATATAATGGTTGGAGTTTGCATGTATTTTGATAAAAAAATGAAGAATCCAAAATTTGTTGAGGTTCTTGGTGTTCTACTACCTTCTTAATTTTTTAC
>JBDOKN010000208.1:0-4637 GCA_039833665.1 Methanocaldococcus sp. | reverse complement strand
GAATAATATCTCCCTATATTATAAATGATATAATTTGATTCATGATATTTTTTTAATTTTATTGTTTGATTCATGATATTTTTAAAAATTTAATTGTAAAATGTATAACAAAATATTAAAATTAATAAATAATTAATTGTATTTATTATTCGATTTTTCGAAATCTATATAATGCACTTAGAACAAAAATTCGAAACCACTGAAAAGCATCACAATCATTTATTCAAATTAATTCATATTTTATTATCGGTGGAAACATGGACCCAATAGAGTTTATACAAAAATCAGCAAATTCAATAGCGAGCACCATGCATAAATTAAAATTAAAATATAATCCATTTTCTGAGAAGCCGATAAGAGGAAATACCAAATTTTTTGTTGGGAGGGTTAGTGAGTTGAGAGAGATTGGGGAAATCTTAGGTTCTGCTCAGCATGGCAGTGTAGCTAATGCTGCAATAGTTGGAACCAAGGGAATAGGGAAGAGTTCAATGCTTAACATTATTTATTATGCAACAAAAAAGCAAGGACATTGGGTTGTTGAAATGACTGCCTCGCAAGTAACACCAAGACAGTTTTTAATCCAACTTTTATACAACATACTAACTGAAAATATTATAACCATGAGTGGAACTATAAAATCTGATTATATGGAGCATTCAAATAGAATTTTGGATATGTACAGGAAGTTAAACAATTATGGGGATAAAGTCCCTATTCATTATCCAAGGGAGAGAATTGAGAGGGACTTAGAATATTTAATAAATGATGTTAAGAGCCCAGATAAGTTATGTATAATCTTAATTGATGAGGCAGACCAGTTTGCAAAGAAGAGTTGTTTATCTTTATTACAGTTCTTCCACTCCTTTTTATATGAAGAGGGAATTTTAACCTTTATGGCTGGCTCTCCAACATTGATGGATGATTTAACAAAGATATCCCCACCAATTAAGGATAGGATTCCAAAAATAATAAACATGCCTCCATTGTCAAAAGATGAGTCCTATGATTTGATTAGGAGGAGGTTGGAAGATGCCCATATAGATGGTGCTGAGGAATTTGAGCCGTTTAGTGATGAAGCTATTCACAAAATTGTTGAAGAATGTGATGGAATTCCAAGAAAGATAATAATGACCTGCTCTGAGTCAATATCCATAGCCATAAGAAAGGGCTTAACAAAGATAGATGAGAAAGTTGTTAAAGAGGCAATGCATTCCCTTGGCATTAGTGTAGGGCATCAAATATTAAACCATTTGACTCCCGCTCAGTCAGAGATTGTTAGGGCAATGGCAAAGCTTGGGGGTTCTGCAACAGTAACTCAGTTAGCTGAATATCTAAAAAAATCACCAAGCACTATTGGAACTCATTTATCTGACATCTATGAGATGGGGTATATTTATAAAGAAAGGGAAGGAAACAACGTATATTATAGATTATCCAGAGAACTTAGAGATGTTTTAATGGGTGAAGATGATGAATTGGAGATGTGATGTTCAAAATTTTGAGCCAGATGTTAAGATATCATTAACAAGGGTTGGAGTTACAAATCTGAAAAAACTTGTTAGATTAAAGAGAACAAATAAAAGGCCAATAATTTTGTTATCCACATTTGAGGTCTTTGTTAATTTGCCGAGCTCCCAGAAAGGTATTCATATGTCGAGGAATCCGGAGGTTATAGAGGGAATAATAGATGAAGCATTGGAAATGGAGAGTTATGAGATGGAAACCATTTGTGAGGAGATAGTTAAGAGGTTGTTTGAGAAGCACGAATATGCCACAGAGGCAGAGGTTTTCATGGTTAGTGATTTTATGACTAAGGAAAAAAGTCCAATATCTGGGAAGTATTCTCAGGAGATTCATAAAATCATGGGTGGAGCTAAGGGGATAAAAAAAGATGATAAAATTGAACTAACAAAAATTGTTGGAGCTGAGGTTGTTGGCATCACTGCTTGTCCATGTGCTCAAAATTTGATAAAGGAGATGTGTATCAAAAATTTGAAGGAAAAGGGATTTTCTGATGAAGATATTGATAAAATATTAGATTCTGTTATCTTTGCCACTCATAACCAAAGAGGGATTGGCAGGATTATATTAGAAGTTCCTACTGGTTATGACATTGAGATTATGGATATTATAGAGATAATTAAAAAGTCCATGAGTGCTGAGATTTATGGAATATTGAAGAGAGCTGATGAGGCATATGTTGTTGAACAAAGCCATAAAAAGCCGATGTTTGTTGAGGATTGTGTTAGGGAGATGGCTAAAAGATTGGTGGAGAAGTTTAGACACCTACCAGATGAAACAAAGGTTTTGATTAGGCAGGTAAATATGGAGAGTATTCACAGGCATGATGCATTTGCTGAAAAAGTGGCAACACTTGGAGAATTAAGGAGAGAGCTTGAACTGATTTAAAATCTTTTTTAACTAAAATTATAAAAATGGTGGAGATTTTGAAAGTGTTAGTTTTAGGTATAAACACGAGGCCCGTAGCGAACTCTCTTAAAAAATTAGGGTTTTATGTTTATTCTGTCTCTTACTATGCTCCAGAAGATTTAAATGCTGATAAAAAATATTACTTAATAAATCCTCTATATCATGGGAGATTGAGGGAAAACTATGATGAAAATAGATTAATTGAAATAGCCAATAAATTAGCTGATGAAGTTGATTACATCTTTATAACCTCTGGTGTTTTTGAATTCGAAAATTCGAAAATTCCGAGATGGGATAATGTTGTAGGTAATGAGCCAAAAAAGATAAATGAGATTAGCAATAAATATAAAACTTACAAAAAATTAAAAAATCTTGGTTTTAATATCCCAGAAACAAAGAAAATAAATAATAAAACTCAATTATATAAATTTTTGGAGGAATTTAAATCTTGTGTTTTAAAGCCCATCTATGGAAGTGGAGGAGGCATAATAAAGTTGAATAACAATTTAAATAATATTAATAATACAATTAATGAAATTAAGTTCCCAATTATTGCTCAGGAATGTATTGGAGGGAAAAGTTTCAGTGCCAACTTCATAGGCAATACATTTATAACCTTTAACAAACAAATTATAATTAAGGGGATGTATGCTGGAAATCTAACACCATATATTAATTTGCCAAGTAGGTTTATTGAAATATTTAGTGAGATTATAGAAGCTTTTGAATTAGAAGGAATGAATGGCATTGATTTTTTGATTAAAGATAATGAGCCATATATTGTTGATATAAATCCTCGCATTTTAGGGACTTATGAAGTAATAGAGATGAGTGCATCTCAAAATTTGGCAACGGCTTTATTAAATAACAAGTGTGCTAAGGAGATTAAGCCAAAAGAAAGATATATAAAAAGAATATTGTTTGCTAAGGAAAAAATTACTGCAAATATTTCAAAAAGGGACTTTGTATGTGATATTCCAAAGAAGAATGCGGTTATAGAGAGAGGAGAGCCCATAGTTACAGTAATCGCAAAAGAAAACATTAAATCAATAATAAACAGTGTTTATAGGGAGTGTGCAGAGTATGAGAAAAGAAAAGAAAATAGAGAGAATATATGAGATGCTAAACGACCCATTGGTTCAAGAAGTCCTTTTTAATATATTTGAGGGAAATGAGAAGGGATTTGAAGTTATTGATGTCCTTTTAGAGAAGGGCGAAACAACAGAGGAAGAGATAGCCAAAGAGCTTGGAGTAAAGCTTAATGTAGTTAGAAAATTGCTTTATAAGTTGTATGATGCAAGATTAGTTGATTATAAAAGATGGAAGGATGAAGAAACTAATTGGTATTCCTACACGTGGCTACCAACACTTGAAAAGCTCCCATATGTTGTAAAAAAGAAAATAAATGAGTTAATTAAAGACCTTGAAAAAAAGTTGGAGTTTGAAAAAAACAACATGTTTTTCTTCTGCCCAAATTGTAATGTAAGATTTACATTTGAGGAGGCAATGGATTATAACTTTGAATGTCCTGCCTGTGGAAACATGTTGCAGGAATTTGATAATAGTGAATTAATTAAAGATTTAGAGGAGCAAATAAAATTTTTAAAGAATGAGCTTAAAAATAATCCTTTTTTGAAATAATTTTTAAATAAAAGTGAGAATATGAATTTTGAGAGAGCCCTTTCTATTTTAAAAAACCTATGCCCTGAGAATGTAGTGGAGCATTGTCTGGCAGTTTCAGAGTATGCTTATGAATTAGCGTTGGCTATAAAAAATAAAGGTTATGATGTTGATGTTGAACTTGTTAGGTTGGGAGGTTTGTTACATGATATTGGAAGAAGTAAAACTCATGGAATAGAGCATGGTGTTGTAGGGGCTGAAATTTTAAGGGAGTTGGGTTTTGATGAAAAACTTGCATTAATAGCTGAAAGACATATTGGGGCAGGAATAACAAAAGAGGAAGCTATTGAGCTTGGACTCCCACCAAAAGATTATCTGCCAATAACTTTGGAGGAAAAGATTGTAGCTCATGCTGATAACTTGATATTTGGAAATAAGAGGGTTGAGATAGATGATGTTATAAAAAAATTTGAAAAAAGATTGGGTAGGAATCATCCTTCAATTAAGAGAATTATTCTGCTGAATGATGAGATAAACAATCTTTTAAAATAAATATTTAATATTTATGAAAACATTCCTGGAGCGAC
>JBDOKN010000207.1:0-3656 GCA_039833665.1 Methanocaldococcus sp. | reverse complement strand
CATAATGAACTATTTTGCGCTGATGATAGTTATATTTTTTGGTTGATTTACACTTTTAAAATTCTTTAATTGTGGAAAATTATGGCAAAAAAACAATTTAGAATTGTTCAAAAATTGATGTTTGATACCTACTAAAATCAAAAAGAGAGGGGAACTGCCTTTATAATCCCTAAAACAATAAAAAATGTTACATTATAAAACTATATCAATCTTCTCTCCACAAACTTTGCATCTTCCTGTCTCTACATCTAAATTAATTATTCTTGCCTCAAATATATGCCTTTCTATCAACAAAGCTCCACAGTTTGGGCAGTAGGTGTTTTCTCCCTCATGCCCTGGGACGTTGCCGATATAAACATATTTAAGCCCCTCTTCAATAGCCAAGTTCCTTGCCATCTCTAAGGTTTCTATTGGTGTTGGAGGAACATCGGTCAATTTATAGTCAGGATGAAACCTTGAAAAATGCAGAGGAGTTTCTCTCCCTAACTCATCCCTTACAAAGTGTATTATAAATAATAAATCGTCTATATTGTCATTATAGCCAGGGACAATTAAATTTGTTATCTCAACCCAGATACCCAATTTTTTTGCAAACTTGCAGGTCTCTAAGACAGGTTCTAATCTTGCTTTACAAATCTTTTTATAAAATTCATCATTTCCTTTAATATCTATATTCATCGCATCAACTGGAAGGGCTTTTAATGGCTCTTTTTCAATATAGCCGTTGGTAATCATTACGTTAAATAACCCCTTCTCCCTTGCTATAATTGAAGTGTCATACATGAACTCATAATAAACCGTTGGCTCTGTATATGTGTAAGATATTCCTGGGCAGTTATAGTTTATGGCAATATTTACAACATCTTCTGGTGTCATCTCCCTATATGGTATTTTATCAGGAGGGAACTGGGATATTGTCCAATTTTGACAGTGTAGGCATCTAAAATTACAGCCACCAATTGCCAATGATAAAACCTGAGTTGTTGGGTAGAAGTGGAATAATGGCTTTTTTTCTATGGGGTCTATGGCTAAGGAGCAAACCTTTCCATATCCAACAGCATATAAAACTCCATTTATATTCTCCCTATTCCAACAAAAACCCCTCTCCCCATCTTTTATAATACAATGCCTTGCACAAATGTTGCATCTGACTTTATTATTATCTAACTTATCATAAAACATTGCTTCTCTCATAATTTCCCTCTAATAGCAAATATCTCTGTAAGAAACTTTAAGAAAGTTTCATCAAAATGGATGCATTGCTTCCGTAAGGAAGCAATGCCTCTTAATCTATATTGTAAGTATTTTTTACTAACCTCCCTCTAATAGCAAATATCTCGGTAATTTCCATCAATGTTTTATTTTTGTATATTATGTTATATGTCCTTTTTGGTAATCTGCTATAATTTGTTTTTAGGAGATATTTCAAATAATTGTCAAGCTCAGCAATACCAATGGATTTAATCTCTCTCCTTGTTTCTAAGTTGTGTTTTCTTATTATTTTACCTATTGGAATATCAGCAGAGAGTAAATCTCTCTTTATCTCCTCCCTAAGATTTTCTTCCTCAATATTTTTAAATGGTGTTTTTGATATTGCATAAACTAAGGGTATATCATTAACTTTAAGAACAACCTCCCTATAGTTTGTATTATCAACAATTTTTTGATTTATCGTTTCTACCCTACACTCTCCCTCAAATAAAATCTCTAAGATGTTTGTTATGCTCCCATCAGTTCCTAAAAGTATCTTTTCCTCATTCATTAGAGGGAATGTTTTATTTAGCTTAGCTATCTCTTTATAGATAATCATGAGCATCAACCTTAATTGGTGGTTAGATGAACAATAGGATAGAGGGGTTTTTAAAGTATATGGAAGATGAAGATATAAAAAAGGCAGTGATTTTAAAAAAAGAGAATATTAATTACTTCTTAGGAAAATACTTTATGAGCTTTGCTGTCTTAGTTTTTGAAGAAGAGCCATGTTTATATGTTGGAAAGCTTGACAAAGATTATGCTGAAGAGCTTTTTAATTTTTTAGAGATTAGAGAGTTTAAAAGCTGGAAAGAGATACTTAAAGGTTGTGATGGAGTTGAAAGAGAGTTATCAATTGGTTATTTAAAATATATTGATAAAGATTATAAAATAATCTCTGACAAAATCAAAGAGATGAGGATGATTAAAGATAAAGAGGAGATAAAACTAATTAAAAAAGCCGCGGAGATTAGTGATAAGGCAATAGATTGGATTTTTAATAATTTAGATGATGTTAAAAATCTCAATGAATATGAGTTAGTTGCGGAGATTGAGTATATTATGAAAAAACATGGCTCAATAAAGCCAGCATTTGATTCTATCGTAGTTTCTAATAAAAAAACATCTTTTCCTCATGCTTTACCTACAAAAGATGAAATAGGGGATATATTATTAGTGGATATTGGAGCAGTTTATGAGGGCTACTGCTCAGACATAACGAGGACGTTTTTATTAAAAGATGATGAAGAGATAAAAAAGATATATAACTTAGTTTATGAAGCAAAAAAAGTTGCTGAAGAGCATTTAAAAGAGGGCATTTCAGCTAAGCAAATTGATAACATAGTTAGAGAGTTCTTTGGTGATTATAAAGAGTTATTCATCCATTCTTTGGGGCATGGTGTTGGGTTGGAGGTTCATGAGGAGCCAAGATTATCAAATAAATTGAAGGATGATGAAGATATTATTTTAAAGGAGGGGATGGTTGTGACAATTGAGCCGGGTTTATATTTAAAAAACAAATTTGGTGTGAGGATAGAGGATTTGTATTTAGTTAAAAAGAATGGATTTGAAAGATTAAGTAAAGCAGAGATTCCAGAATACTAAATTAACGGCAATGTCTTCCTCAAATCTCTTTCAATCTTATCTATCTCTTTGGCATAATTAATTGCTATATCTTTCATAACTTCATCTATATCTTTAACTCCCAAATCTTCCAAACCAATAATTTTAACATGCTCTGCTCCTTTTGACTTGACATTTATTCCCAAATGAATTTTTGCTGAAACAGTTCCTTTACATGCTATGCAAACGGATAATTTTTTATCCTCAAAGTATAAATCATCCCCATCTCTTTTTAACTTTATGTTGTAGCTTTCAATAACCTCTTTTGCTATAAAAACCAGCAATCTCTGCCTTAAATATATTGTTTTTAAATCTATAGCATCAAAATGCTCTACAACAAAATTTATGGCATCTTCTGATTTTATTGGAATTTTTATATTCTCCTCTCTTTTAATATCTTTCAAGTCCTTCATATTTTCCTTGGAAACTTCCATTCTACCTCTAAAAACAACTATGTTATCTTTTTGAATGTCAAAAGTTTTAAATGCCCATAACGGCTCTATCTCTTTTCCTGTGTAATCCAATTTGTCTTTAACAAAGATTATTGACATATATTCAGTGTTAAAAACTTCAAAGTTCATAGAATCACCATGGTAATGGCTTATATTCCCTTTTAATATCTGGAACTTCAGAAAAAACATCATAGGTTATGTTGTTTAATATAAAGCCGTCCATATCCTTTAATTGAACCAATAGGCATCCTTTAATGGTAACATTAATTTTAGGAGCGTTTTTTTGCATCTCATTAATCATTAACAACAAATCTCTAATTCTCCCTAAAT
>JBDOKN010000206.1:7923-9074 GCA_039833665.1 Methanocaldococcus sp. | reverse complement strand
ACATTTATTCAAAACCTGAAACTTAGAGAGGAGTTAAAGAGAGTGCAAAATCTATAATACAAAAAATTTTGATTTTCATTAAACTTTTTAAGTTTTATTCAATGGGGAATCTCAATAAACCGGCTATTCCTCCCAATGCCTTTAATTGCTTCCCAGCATCATGTTCGGAGGAAACAATAACTACCTTCCCTCCCATTTCCTCAGTAGTATCTATTATTTTTTCAATCTCATGATTTCTTACTAAGCTATCTGAAACTAATAATGTATCTATGGCTGAGTATTCCAAAGCTTTTTTTACCTCATCAATACCATAAACTGCCAATCCCTTTTTAGCAATCTCTTCCAAAAGTTTCTCTATTAACTGTGTTTCTTTTGCAACCCTTGATTCGGCATATATCCTATTAATAATTCCTCTTTTGATAACTTCATTTAATCCAGCTCTTGATGTTGTTGATATGCTTTCCACAACTATTTTATTTTTTAGTTCAGGATATTGAGAGGAAATAAAATTATAAAAGCTGTTTTTTGCAAATCCTGGACCTGCAACCAAAATATTATCAACCTCATAATCTAATAAAACCTTAGCTATCTCATGATAATACTCTTTTTTAAGCTCTTCATTAATCTTATAATCTAATTTTTTTGAGGTGTGGGATTTTATTGAGCAAATTTCTTTTATGCTGTAATCTCTAACCTCAAATATATCTGCCTCTTCATCATCCATAACAACAACTAAAACCTTTGGTCTCTTAGATGATTCAATTGCCTCTTTTATTCTCTCTATCTGCCATTTTTTCCAATTTTTTTCAATTGAAAGCTCATCAAACGGTTTAATCTCAATTGTATGATGACTGCCAAGGGGAACATCATCTGGACCATGAATTATAGTTCCTAAAATCCTAACCCTTTTCGTGTTTTCATCAAATTCTACATTTTTTACTTCAATCCCTAAAAACATCTTCCTTTTGGCTCCCCTATCTGCTCTAATCATATCTCCCTTATCTTGCACTCTCCTCTCAGTAACTGCAAATACTTTATCTCCTTCTTCAATAATGTTATATAAAACCCACAAGTCATCTAAATTTTCAGGCATAAGCTTAATAATATTTTTTTGTGGAATCTCTTCCATAATCTTCATTTACACACCCCCA
>JBDOKN010000206.1:0-7823 GCA_039833665.1 Methanocaldococcus sp. | reverse complement strand
TGCAAATACTTTATCTCCTTCTTCAATAATGTTATATAAAACCCACAAGTCATCTAAATTTTCAGGCATAAGCTTAATAATATTTTTTTGTGGAATCTCTTCCATAATCTTCATTTACACACCCCCATTTCTAAGAGGCATCACCGAGCGTAGCGAGGTGATGCATCCGTTTTAATCAACCTTTTATTAAAAGGTTGTTATCGGAATCTCTTCCATAATCTTCATTTACACACCCCCAATCTCCAAATCCCCATTTTCAAGTATGTATATTTTAAATTTCTTTTTAACTGTTCTTTTTTCTATAAATTCAGAAGCATTTTCTTTTATAAATTCTATAAGTTCCAAGGTATTATATTTTACCTTTATCTTTTCCTCATCTGCCTTTTTAAATACAATAACTGGAATTTTTAAAACATCAGTTCCTTCTTTAATTTCAACTGATGTAGGGGCCATTATTCTATTGTAAATCTTTATTGTATTGTATGCCTTCTTTATGTTTTCTCTTGCCCGTTTTTCAATCATACTTATATTTGCCCTACTTGTTCCAAACATCTTTGCTATCTCTTCCTGAGTTAATCCTTTTTTCCTTAGTTTTAAAACCTTAATTTGTGTGTCTGTTAAGAATGAATCTTCAACCATATATAACACCAAAATGGTTATTTGCGTGGTAATTTCCTATAATTAACATTATAACATTATATTAATAATATTAAACATTTATATAAGCTACCTTATATAAATTATACTTTGGTGAAATGATGGATTTAGAAGAGCAGAAGAAAGCGGTGATTGAGAAATTAATTAGAGAAGGATATATAAAAAGTAAGAGGGTTATTGATGCCTTATTAAAAGTTCCAAGGGAGGAGTTTCTTCCAGAGCATTTAAAAAAATATGCCTATGTAGATACTCCATTAGAGATTGGTCATGGGCAGACGATTTCAGCCATTCACATGGTCGGTTTAATGAGTGAGCTTTTAGATTTAAAGCCAGGTATGAAAGTTTTAGAAATTGGAACTGGTTGTGGTTATCACGCGGCTGTAACTGCTGAGATTGTGGGGGAGGATGGTTTAGTTGTTAGTATTGAGAGAATTCCAGAATTGGCTGAGAGAGCAGAGAGAACTTTAAGAAAATTGGGTTATGATAATGTTATTGTAATAGTGGGGGATGGAACTTTGGGATATGAGCCATTAGCTCCTTATGATAGGATATATGTAACTGCATCAGGTCCAAAAATTCCAAAGCCATTAATAAAGCAATTAAAAAACGGTGGAAAATTATTAATGCCCATTGGTAGATATTTACAAAAATTGGTTTTAGCTGAAAAGAAGGGGGATGAGTTAATAATAAAAGATTGCGGTCCAGTGGCGTTTGTTCCTTTAATAGGTAAAGAAGGTTTTAGAGAATGATTATTATAAAATTTATATAATTTTGCATAATTAAGGTCTAAATATTTTTTATTTTAGGTGAGATTATGATACTGTGGAAAGATGTTTGTGAAATATTTGATAAAATTGAAAAAACAACAAAAAGATTGGAAAAGAGAGATTACTTTATAAAATTAATTGACACGGTTAAAGAGAAAGGGAAGCCAGAGGATTTAAAGAAGATTTGTTATATGGCTATAGGAAGGGTTTATCCTGAATATGATGAGAGAGAGCTTGGAGTTGGAGAAAAACTTTTAATAAACGCAGTTACTTCCATAGGGATTAATAAAGATGAGCTATTAGAAAAAATTAAAGAGACGGGAGATATTGGATTAGCAATAGAGCAATTAAAATCAAAGATTAAACAATCAGCTTTGTTTTTTCAACCATTAACTGTAAATGAGGTTTATGAAACTTTAAAGAGGGTTGGAGAGATTGAAGGAGAGGGTTCCCAAAAGAAAAAGTTGAGATTGATAAGTAGTTTATTTCTCAGAGCTTCACCAATAGAGTGTAGGTATTTAGCAAGGTTAATATTGGAGGATATGAGGATTGGGATGAATGTTCCTACAATATTGGATGCTTTATCTGTTTATTTTAATGTTCCAAAAGAAAAGTTAGAAAAGATATATGCCATAACTAATGACATAGGTCTTTTAGCTGAAAAATTATTAATGGATGATTTAGAAAGCGAAGAGCTAAAATTAAAACTATTTAGACCAATAAAACCAATGTTGGCTCAATTAGCTCCCTCAATTGAAGAGGCGTTGTTAGAGATGGGTAGGGCTCAATTTGAAACAAAGTATGATGGGGCAAGAGTTCAAATACATAAAGGAGGGAATAAAGTTAAGATTTATAGTAGGAGGTTGGAGGATGTTACAAACGCCCTCCCAGAGATTGTTGAAGCAATAAAAAATATTGATGTCAATGAATTAATTGTTGAAGGGGAGTGTGTAGCAATAGATAAAGAGACGGGAAAACCAAGACCTTTCCAAGACATACTTAGAAGGTTTAGGAGGAAGTATGATATTGGAAAGATGATGAAAGAAATAAATTTGAGGGTTTATTTATTTGATATTCTTTATAAAGATGGCATCTCTTTTATAGATGAAGAGTTTGAAAAGAGAAGGGAGATTTTAGAGGAGATTGTTGGCTATAAAAATGATTGGAGAACTGAAAGAGATAGAATAGAGAAAGAACTTAAATCAAATAAAATAATTGACATATCCTATAAGTTAGTCACAAATGATGCAAAAGAAGCAAAGGAATTTTATAACTGGTCTTTATCTATTGGACATGAGGGAGTTATGATTAAAAATTTAAAAGCTCCTTATACTCCTGGAAGTAGAGTTAGGACGATGTATAAATTTAAACCAACTCTTGAGAGTTTAGATGTTGTTATTACAAAGGCAAAGAGAGGAATGGGGAAAAGGAAAGATTGGTATGGCTCATTTGAGATTTGCGTTAGAGATGAGGAAGGAAATCTCTATCCCATTGGACATGTGGGAACTGGATTGACTGAGGCGGACTTAGAGTTTTTGAAGGAGGAAATTGACAAGATAATAGTTAGAGATTTGGGAGAGGAGGTTGAGGTAGAGCCAAAGATAGTTATTGAAGTTGCTTATGAAGAAATTCAAAAATCTGATAAATATCCCTGTGGCTATGCTTTAAGATTTCCAAGGGTTGTGAGGTTTAGATTTGACAAGGGAGTTAATGAAATAAACACCATAGAAGATGTTAAAAGAATTTATGAGATTCAAAGGGGGAGGAAATAATCCCCTATATTTTTATTCTGAAATTTTTAGAAAATTTAAACTAAAAAAATCTTAATGTTTTAATTTTTAAATAAATAAATAAAATTAAGGTGATATGCCAATGGAAATTTTTGGGAACAATCTATATAATATATTTATTTTTGTTGGATTTACGCTGTTGGGTGTTATTGTTGGTAGGTTAATAGATAAGATAGTAAAACAATATCTTAAAAAAATCATAAATAATACAAAAACAAAATTTGATGACATCTTGTTAGATTCTATAGACATCCCCATTGTCGTGCTAATTGTTATATTGTTCTTTTATTTTGGACTAAGTTTCCTATCTCTACCAAATTATATAATTAATATTATAAGCGGTGGGATAAAAGTTGTTGTTGTTTTATCAGCCACATACTTTGCAGTTAAGTTTATTGACGGAGTATTTGAACACTACCTAATCCCATTTACTGAAAAAACAGAGACGGAGTTAGATGAGCATATAATAAAACCATTAAAGAAAATTATAAAAATAATAATTATAATCCTTGGTTTATTAACTGCTCTAAGTTCTGTTGGCTATGACATCACCGCTTTATTGGCTGGTTTAGGGGTTGGTGGTTTAGCTTTAGCTTTGGCTATGCAAGATACAATAGAAAACTTTATTGCCGGGATTTTAATATTGATAGATAAGCCATTTAGCTTAGGACACTGGGTTAAGGTTAAAGGGGCTGAAGGAATTGTTGAAGAAATTGGGATAAGAAGCACGAGAATAAGAACTTTTGATTATACTTTAATAACCATCCCAAACTCAGAATTGTTAAAATCAGAGATTGAAAATTTAACTGTTAGAGATAGAAGAAGGGTTTTAATGACTATTGGCTTAACTTATAATACACCAGTGGAGAAAATTAAGAGGGCTAAGGAGATAATAAAAGAGATTGTTGAAAACCATCCAGCCACTCTTCCCCCATATAGGGTTCATTTTAAAGAGTATGGAGATTGGAGTTTAAATTTGAGGGTTGAGTATTTTGTAAGAAACATGGGGTTTGATTACTATTTAAATGCCATTGATAACATAAACTTAAAAATAAAAGAAGAGTTTGAGAAAGAAGGGATAGAGATGGCATTCCCAACATATACTGTTTATTTGGAAAAGGATGATAATTAAACTTTTTAAATTTGGAATAATTAATATATTCCAAATAATCTCTTAATTTTGTCAATGAAACTCTCTTTCCTTATTATTCTAATTTCATCTTCAGCATAAATAGGGACTCCTGCTATTATTGAAGCTAACTTCATATAAGCTTGAGAAGCTGGAGAATTCTTTTTATATTCAATAACACTCATCTTTTTTAAAGCCGCTGCTCTCACACTTTCATCTTCAGGGACTTCAACTAAAACCTTCCCTTTTATCAACATCTCAATCTCATCCCTTCCCATCTCACCAAAGTCCCTCCCAATCCTATTTAACACAACGCCCATTAATGGAGTTCCAGCCATCTCAGCACTCTCTTTTAATCTAACGGCGTCAATAATTGAAAACATCTCTGGAGTAACAACAAGTAAAAGTTTATCGGCAATAGCTAAATGAGTAGCCATCTCCCTATTTAATCCAGCTGGGGCATCTATAATTACATAGTCAAAATCATCGGCTATCTCATTAACAACATCTGGCAATAAATCGATATCTGATTTCTTATAACCCTCTAATGATAAGCTCGTTGGTAATACATAAACTCCAGTTTTGTGTTTATAAATTGCATCCCTGACATCTGCTTCCTCACTCAAAACTTCATGTAAAGATGGTTTTTTCTTTTCCATATTGAATAAAACTCCTAAATTAGCCATTGATATGTCCCCATCAATAGCTAAAACCTTTTTACCCAATTTGGCAAGTGCTACTGCTAAAGACGCTGATGTTGTTGTCTTTCCAACTCCTCCCTTACCCGAAGCTATAGTAATAATCATAAATATCACAATTACATGATTTTATAGTTTCATTTTATAATTTCATGCCCCCGTATAAAATTTTATTCTTATTTTTGTAATATTCATTATAGGTAGTGTTTTTTATAATTTAGTGTTCTACTACTTAATGTTCATCGCCCATATATGCGAAAATTTTTCGAAGACCTGCACAAAAAATGAAAATAACCGAAAAGTTTAAATAAAGGATTCTGCAAGAATATTTATTGAAAATCTTTATGAGGTGGTATTATGGCTGAGCTTCCAGTTGCACCATTTGAAAGAATATTAAAAAAGGCAGGAGCTGAGAGAGTAAGTAGGGCTGCAGCAGAATACTTGGCTGAGGCAGTTGAAGAAATTGCATTAGAGATTGCTAAGGAGGCAGTTGAATTGGCCAAGCACGCAAAGAGAAAAACAGTAAAAGTTGAGGATATAAAATTAGCTTTAAAGAAATAAATTTTTTAATTTTTTATTTTTAAAATTTTTACTTTTAATGTCATGGTTATTTTAGAATTCTTTTGTTATTTTATAGTTCTTTTTAAAATATTTTGGAATATATAAGGTATCAATGAACTCCTTCCATTAGGAAGGAGTTCAAACTTCATTAATAAATTTTATTCACTTTTGAAAAGAACTATAATTTATATTCGTTTATTTATATATACTTCTATAAATGGTGGAAGCATGCATAAAAGAATAAAAGATATAAAATATGCAGTAATTACTGTGAGCGATAGTAGATATAACAATCTGATTAAAGGGAAAGATAAAGATATAGATGATAAATCTGGAAAATTGTTAAAAGAGGAACTAAATGCTGAAATATATACAATAATCCCAGATAACAAAAATATGATTAAAGGAGTAGTTGAATATATAGTTGAATCATTTGATGTTGATTGTATTGTCTTCACGGGAGGGACTGGAATAGCTAAGAGGGATGTTACTGTAGAAGCATTGAAAGAGATTATTGAAAAAGAGTTAGATGGCTTTAAAATTATTTTTCAAAAACTAAGTTATGAGGAAGTTGGATTCTCAGCCATTTTATCAAGAGCGATGGCTGGAATCTATAAAGGAAAAGTTATATACGCCCTCCCTGGCTCAGTAAATGCATGCAAAACAGCATTAAAAATAATTAAAGAAGAAACAGGGCATATCTTAGGACATTTGAGAGAGGGATAAGATGAAATTTCTACTTATTTCTTCAAATAAAGATTTGGCAAGTAAAAACATATCTAATCATATAAAAGAGTATTTTGATGTTTTTGAAACAGATAAGGAGCTTTTAGCATTAACAAATGATGATTTAGAGAGGGCAGATTATTACATATTTTTATCAAAACATAAAAGCATGGCAAACAAGCCATCTCTAACAGTCCATACTCCAGGAAATTTAACTGAAGATAATACTTTTGGAGGGAATCCTAAGGAAGTTTGCCCATGTGACGCTGTCTTAAATACTCTTTTATTGAAAAACATTTACAAAAATTACAAAATCTATTATGAAAATGGTAAAATTAAAGAATTTGATGTCTCTTTTGAAGTGGTTCATCACTCACCAACTGATTTAAAAGCTCCAACGGTATTTGTTGAGATTGGAAGTAGTGAGAAAGAATGGGTTTTAAAAGAGGCAGGGGAAATAATTGCTAAATCAGTTTTAGAGACAATAGAATCAATGAAATCTAAAAATTATGATAAAAAAGTTAGAGCTATTGGCTTTGGTGGAGGACATTATGCTCCAAAATTTACAAAGCTTGCTTTAGAGAATAAATATTATTTTGGCTACTTAGTTCCAAAATATGCCTCAGTTTCTGAAGATGTTTTAAATCAACTTATTAGTAAGATGGAGGTGGATAAAGCCCTTATTGATTGGAAAGGATGTAGAGGAGAGGATAGGAGGAGATATATTGAGTTTCTTGAAAAGAAAGGAATTGAGTGGGAAAAAATTTAATCTTCTTTTTTCTGAAAGATTGGAGGGGAATTAAATGGGGAAAATTTTAAGAGATTTACTTTTAGCATTTAAAAATGGAGAAATTAGCTTAGAAGAAATTGAAAAACAAATAAAACTTAATTATTTTGAAGAAATTGAGGATAAATTAAAATTAGATACAAACAGACAGTTTAGGACTGGCGTTCCAGAGGTTGTTTATGGTAAAGGGAAAGATACAGAGGAGATAATTAAAGCCACTTTAAAACTTGCAGAAAAAAATGGCATTGCTTTGGCAACTAAAATTGAAGATATCGAAAAACTTAGTGACGAAATTAGAAAGTATAATTTAAAAACCTACTGCATAAAAATTAACAAAAAAGCGAAAACATTAATAATAAAAAATAAAAACTATGAAGTTAAAAAAATAGGTAAAGTAGGTATATTAACAGCAGGGACTTCAGATATTCCAGTGGCAGAAGAGGCAAAAGATACGTTAGAAGTAATGGGAGTTGAAGCAATAACATCTTATGATGTGGGAATTGCAGGTATTCACAGGTTGTTTCCAGCTTTAAAAAGAATGATTGAAGAAGATGTTTGTTGTATTATTGTTGTTGCTGGTATGGAAGGGGCTTTACCTTCAGTTATCGCTTCAATGGTTGATATTCCTGTTATTGGAGTGCCTACATCAACCTCCTATGGAATAAAAATAACCCCCCTATTAACTATGTTGCATTCATGTTCTCCAGG
>JBDOKN010000205.1:0-2012 GCA_039833665.1 Methanocaldococcus sp. | reverse complement strand
ATATATTGACGAGATTTGTAAAGAATATTATGAAAGATTGGATAAAATTGAGTTATACCTCTCAAATTTAATGGCAATATTAAATAAAAACATCTTCTGGGACAAAATCGTTGAAAAAGAAGAAATTGATTATAATGACTTTGTCTATGATATAGAAGTGCCATATCACAACTTCATAATAAACGAAACTCCAATAATCGTGCATAACTCAACATTTGTAGCGGCATTGGCTGAATTTTACAAAAATCAAGGAAAAGTAGTCAAGACGATGGAATCTCCAAGGGACTTACAGGTTAGTAAGGAGATAACTCAATATGCACCATTGGAGGGGGATATGGAGAAAACTTGTGATATCCTATTATTGGTTAGACCTGATTATACAATCTATGATGAAGTTAGAAAGACGAGGGACTTTGAGATATTTGCAGACATGAGGATGGCTGGAGTTGGGATGGTTGGAGTTGTGCATGCATCAAAACCAATTGATGCTATACAGAGATTGATTGGAAGGGTTGAGCTTGGAGTTATTCCACAGGTTGTTGATACTGTAATCTTTATAAAAGATGGTAAAATCCAAAAAGTTTATGAGGTTGATTTCACTGTAAAAGTGCCTTATGGAATGGTTGAGGAAGATTTAGCAAGGCCTGTTATTGAAGTTAAGGACTTTGAAACTGGAAGAGTTGAGTATGAAATCTACACCTATGGGGAGCAAGTTGTAGTTATGCCAATTAAGGATGAGCAAGGCAAGAAAGCCCCAATATATGGATATGCTGAAGAGAAGTTGGAGGAAATATTAAAAAAGCTTCTTCCAAGAAAAGCCAAGCCAATGGTGAAGGTTACTGGAGATAATTCAATTGATTTAATTGTTCCAGAGAAGTATGTTGGAGCTATAATAGGTAAAGGAGGTAAGGAAATATCAAAATTAGAGGATATGCTTGGATTAAAGATTTCAGTTAAAGAGAAGGAAAAAGAAGAAGAAAAAGATATGGAAAGGATATATAGAAAGTATGAGTATGTGAATGAGCTTGAAGCAACTAAGATTTATGAGACAGATAAATATGTGATTGTAGATGTTGGAGAGGACTTTGCAGGAGAAAATATAAAGATTTACATAGATGGAAAGTTATTAACAACTGTAACTGTGAGAAATGATGGAACGGTAAGGATAAACAAAAAAACAAAGGTTGGAAAAGAAATTCTAAAAGCAATAGATGAAGGAAGAGATGTATATGTTGATTTACAATAATTAATTTTTAATATTTTAAATTATCCTTTACTTACCTTTATTGCTTCTTTTAAGTCAATCAAACCCTTATAAAGTGCAGAACCAATAACAACACCATAAACACCAAGTTCTTTTAAAGCTTTTATGTCATTTAAGGTTGTAACACCACCAGAGTAGATAATTGGAATTTTGGTACTTTCAATTAATTTCTTAATTATCTCAACATTTATTCCCTTTAATAAACCCTCAACATCTACATTTGTAAATAAAATGTAACCAACCTTATCCTCAAAGTCCTTAATAACCTCTATTGGAGTTTTATCTATTTTCTCTTTCCATCCCTTAACAACAACCTTTCCATCTTTACATTCAACAGCTAAAACTATCTTATTCTTCCCAATCTCCTTATTTAAATCATCTATAAATTTTGGTTCTAAAATTGCCTTAGTTCCAACTATAATCCTATCAACTCCTAAGTTAATTAACTCTTTTGCTATATCTAAACTTCTAATCCCTCCTCCAACCTCTACTGGAACATTAACCTCTCTTATAATACTTTTAATAACATCCCTATTATTCCCTGTCCCAAATGCGGCATCTAAATCAATTATATGTAGATACTCAGCCCCTTCATCTACAAATCTTTTAGCAACTTCAACTGGGTTATTTAATTCTAAATGCTTTTTATTTGGGTCTCCTTGAATTAGTTGGACGCATTTTTTATCTTTTAAATCTATTGCGGGGATTACCATCATTTAAATCACCATATTTTGGTTTTTACCCTTAC
>JBDOKN010000204.1:0-2398 GCA_039833665.1 Methanocaldococcus sp. | reverse complement strand
ACATTGGGAGTTTATTGTTTAACAGTAACAACCTCAATAATCCCCCAAAATAATAAAATAGTTTATGAAAAATTTGATTTGCCAGGAGATAATATAAAAAACCAATTTAAAGCAGTTTTTGAAGAATTTAATGTTGAATATGTAAAAACAGGCGTCTTAACAAAACCAACTATCGATATTCTGCTTAAATATATTAATAAGTATGATTTAAAGGTTATATGCGACCCAGTCCTTGCCTCCACAACAAAATTTTCATTTGTTGATGAAGGTTTAATGAAAAAATATATTGAACTTTTTAATAAAAGCTTTTTAATAACACCAAATAAAGAAGAGTTTAGAAAAATTTTAAATTTTGCCAGAAACAACAACTTAACGATTAAAAATGATTTGTATATATTAATTACAGGTATTGACGACGTTTTAATGAAAAACTTTGAAATTATAAAAACATTTAAAGGGTTTAGAGTTGATAGAGAAGTTCATGGGACTGGTTGTGTTTATTCAACAGCCATAACAGCATTTTTATCTAAGGGCTATGATTTAGAAGAAGCTATAAAAAAGGCAAAGAAATTCGTTTTATCTTCGATTATCTATGCCAAAAAATCGAAGTTTGGCTATAACTCCAACCCAACATATATTAATAAAGAAAAAGTGATAAAAAATCTTAGCTATGCTCTATATCTATTAAAAAAAATGAACTTTACATTAATTCCAGAGGTTGGAAGTAATATTGCTGAATCATTACCATTTCCAAAAGATTTTAATGACGTTGCCGCATTAACTGGAAGGATAATAAAAAATAAGCTTGGAGGTTTTTATATTGTTGGCGATATTGAGTTTGGAGCTTCTGAGCATATAGCAAAGATAATTTTATCTGCAAGTAAATTCAACCCAGAGGTAAGGGCTTGCATGAACATAAAGTATGATGAGAAGTTAATAAAAATGCTAAAAAGTAAATTTACAATTTCTTCGTTTGATAGGAAAGAAGAGCCGCCAAATGTCTCAACTATGGAGTGGGGAACAAAATTTGCCTGTGAAAAATTCGGCGGAGTGCCAGATATTATTTATGATAGAGGGGGAGTAGGAAAAGAACCGATGATTAGAGTTTTAGGTAAAAATGCCATCGAAGTGATTAAAAAAGTTGAAATTATTCAAAAAATATATGATACATTAATGTAAGTATTTAAATATCTTGATTAAATTTTATAAAACTATAAAATAAAACTTCACAGTTTAGTTTAGAAACAAAAAACGGTGGACTGGACGGAGGATTTAAACGAACCTTTTAGTAAAAGCTTCACCAAAACGGATGCATTGCTTCCTAACAGAAGCAATGCCTCTTAAAAAGAAAGTGGGGTTGCCTTTGGCAACCCCTATGGTCGGAAAAATGGTGGACTGGGCGGGATTTGAACCCGCGGCCTCCGCACAGCCAATGCGGCGCTCTCCCAGTCTGAGCTACCAGCCCACAAAACAATTAAAAGTTTATTTGATAATTAATTGTAGCATTGCCTTTATTTACCATTCTGATATATAAATTTTTCTATCATTCATTTAAATTAATAAATTGAAAAGAAAGTATTTAAAGACAATATCTAATTTTTAAATTAAATAAAAATGAGAGAGGGGAGATTATGGACATCAAAAGTAATATCATCAATGCATTGAAAGAAATCATTAGCAAAGAGATAGGTAAAGAGGTTGACATAAAATTAGATAAAACACCAAACTTAGAGTTGGGAGATTACTCTGTAAATATTTGTTTTAGGTTAGCCAAAGAATTAAAAAAGAATCCAAAAATTATTGCTGAGGAAATCGTAGAAAAGCTAAAAGCTATGAACATTGAAGGAGTTAAAGAGATAAAGGCAGTCAATGGATATATAAACTTCCACATTGATTATAATGAATTTGCTAAAAATTTAACAGAAGAGATTGACAAAGAAGGAAATAATTACGGTAGCGGAGACAAAAAAGGAATAAAAATTATCTTAGAGCATACCTCTGCAAATCCTAACGGTCCTCTACATATAGGGCATTTAAGAAACGCCATTATTGGGGACTGTTTAAAAAGAATCTTGGAGTTTTATGGTTATGATGTTGAAACCCACTACTATGTTAATGATATGGGTAGGCAGATGGCTTTGGTTGTTTATGGAATTGAATTATTTGGTTTAGATAAAAATAAGAAGAAAGACCATGCAATTGCTGAAACGTATGTAAAAATTAATAAATACTTAGAGGGGCATCCTGAGGAAGAAGAAAAGATTTTAGAATTAATGAGAGAGTATGAAGACGCCTTAGAAAAGAATGAAGAGAATGAAATAACTAAAAAATTTAAATTTGCTGTAAATTATGCATTGGATGGAATAAAAGAAACATTAAAGAATTTAAATATTAAGCA
>JBDOKN010000203.1:0-3574 GCA_039833665.1 Methanocaldococcus sp. | reverse complement strand
ATTCTTTAAACATTCTTTCAAATAATGAATCAAATGGGTCTCTTCCAAACATTTACCCCCACCTCTTTGTTTATTTTTTCTATGTATATAATGTTTTTGAAGTTCTATATAAACTTTTCTATAATTTGTTAATTTATACATTTAATCCCATAGTTAAAGAGTTATAAATAAGTTTTAGCATAACTTAACCATAACAAGATACGGGGGATTACAAATGTTCGGAAAATTAAAAGAAAAACTTATGAAAACAGCATCAAAGATTACTGAAAAAATATACAATAAAGGAGGGGCTGAGGAAGTTAAAGAAGAGAAGCCAAAAATGTCATTTATAAGTTTATTTAAAAAAGAATCTAAAAAAGATGAGGTAAAGAAAGAAAAAGTAGATGAGGAAATTAAAAAAACTGAAAGTATAAAAACAGAAATTCCTAAAAAAGTAGATAAAGTAGAAGAAGTTAAAGAGGAGATTAAAGAAATTAAAGAAGAAAAAGAGGAGAAAAAAATAACATTCTTTGATAGATTTGGCTTAACAAGAGCTATTAAAAAAGTTCTTAAAAAGGAAGTTGTCATATTAGAGGAAGATATAGAGGATATTTTAGAAGAGTTAGAAATAGAGCTTTTAGAGGCAGATGTTGCCTTAGAAGTTGTAGAAAAATTAATTGAAAATATTAAAAACGAATTAGTTGGAAAAAAAATATCTCCAAATGATAATGTGGAAGAAATTACTATAAACGCAGTTAAAAATGCTATAAAAAATATTCTATCCCAGGAAAAAATTGATATTGAAGAGATAATTAAAAAGAATAAAGCAGAGGGGAAGCCAACGGTTATTGTATTTGTTGGAATCAACGGAACTGGAAAAACCACTACAATAGCTAAATTAGCATATAAATTAAAGCAGAAAGGTTATAGCGTTGTTTTAGCCGCTGGAGACACTTTCAGAGCTGGGGCTATTGAGCAGTTGGAACAGCATGCCAAAAACATTGGAGTTAAAGTAATAAAGCATAAGCAGGGAGCTGACTCTGCGGCAGTTATCTACGATGCCATACAACATGCAAAGGCAAGAGGGATTGATGTTGTTTTGGCTGATACAGCTGGTAGGCAGGCAACAAACACAAATTTAATGGAGGAAATTAAAAAGGTTGTTAGAGTTACAAAGCCGGATTTGGTTATATTTGTTGGGGATGCTTTAACTGGAAATGATGCTGTATATCAAGCAGAAGAATTTAATAGGGCGGTGAATATTGATGGAATAATTTTAACAAAAGTAGATGCTGATGCTAAGGGAGGAGCGGCTTTATCAATTGGCTATGCAATTGGAAAACCAATTTTATACTTAGGAGTTGGGCAGAGGTATCAGGACTTAATTGAGTTTGATGCTGACTGGATGGTTAAAAAATTGTTTGGAGAGGAAGAATTTGTGTTTTCAACTGAGAGAGAATTTTAATTTTTAATTATTCTGATAAATTGTCATTATATGCGGCATGTGCAATTGCATGTGCCAAAAATGGGGCTAAGATTAAATAGACAAATGCTAAAAGTGTTTCTCCCAAAGCTAAGAAGATTAAAAAGCATGCACAGTCAATAACTCCCAAAATATGGATTCTTGCATAGATAATATTTTTCCTATCTTTCTCTACCCATAATCTATAAGATGCCAATAAAATACCAAATGAAGCAATAAAAACAAGAACATCCTTAACAATTTCAATAAACTGCTCCATAAACATCACCAATAAATTTGCAATCTATTATAAATTTAATTATAATTTATAATGATTAATAATGACAAATTCTTATTTATACATTTTGGTGAGCAAGATGTTTATATCTCCATAGGGGAAACTCCTATTAGGATACCCGAGCAGGTTGCCAAAGGCAACCCCACTTTAATAAAGATTGGGGGTAAGTGAGATGTTTATTGTGTTTGAAGGTATAGATGGTAGTGGAAAAACAACCCAGTCAAAGCTATTGGCTAAAAAACTTAAAGCATTCTGGACTTATGAGCCATCAAACAGTGAAGTAGGAAAATTTATAAGAGAAATTTTATCTGGAAATATCAAAGTTGATAATAACACATTAGCCTTATTATTTGCGGCTGATAGAGTAGAGCACACTAAATTAATAAAAGAAAAATTAAAAAAGAGAGATGTAGTTTGTGATAGGTATTTACATTCCTCTATTGCCTATCAAAGTGTTGCAGGAGTTGATGAAGATTTTATAAAATCAATAAACAGATATGCCTTAAAGCCAGATATTGTTTTTTTGCTAATTGTCGATATTAATGTAGCTTTAAAAAGAGTTAAAACAAAAGACATATTTGAAAAAAAAGATTTTTTAGAGAAAGTTCAAGATAAATATTTAGAATTAGCCAGAGAAGAGGATTTTATAATAATAGACACAACCAATAAATCAATTGAGGATGTTCATAAAGAGGTCTTAAACTACCTTAACATCACATCAAATTTAATAGAATAAATTATATAAATGACTAATTATTGATTTGTAAATTGTAAATTTTGTTATGGGGGAGATTATGAAAATAGCATGTGACATTCCTGTTTCAGAGGTTATGAGTTTTCCAGTAATCACAGCAACAAAAGATACAACAATATATGATGTAGCCAACATAATGACTGAAAACAATATAGGGGCCGTTGTTATTGTAGAAAACAATAAGCCAATAGGTATTGTAACAGAGAGAGATATTGTAAAGAGAGTTGTCTCAAAAAACTTAAAACCCAAAGATGTATTAGCTGAAGAAGTAATGAGCAAAAAAATTATTACAATCAATCAAAATGCCTCAATTAACGAAGCGGCTAAACTTATGGCAACTCATGGTGTTAAAAGATTGCCAGTTGTAAAAAATGGAGAATTGGTAGGAATAATTACACAGAGTGATATTGTTAAGGTTTCCCCAGAATTGTTGGAAATAGTTATGGAGTATGCCTCAATAACTCCAGAAGAAAGGGAAGTTATCTCCTTAGACACAGACGAGTTTAGTGAAGAATACATAAATGGAATTTGTGAAAACTGTGGCTATCAGGGAAGGGTTAGATTATACCATGGGAGATACCTATGCGATGAATGCATAGAAGAATTTGAAGAAAAGGACTAAAAAACTAAAAATTAAAATTATTCATGAGCTATTCCAACAATCTCTTTTAATGTTAAATTCTCCTCTTTTAAAAAGTTAATTATCTCATCACAAACTTTTTTAAATATGTCATAGCCCCTATAATAAACTCCACTCCCTATTTGAACAGCTGAGGCACCAGCCATCATATACTCAATGGCATCTTCCCCATTTATAATCCCTCCAACACCAATGATTGGCACATCAAAGTTTTCATACAAATCCCAAACAACTTTTATGCCAATTGGTTTTATAGCTTTCCCGCTCAAACCTCCAAACTTGTTAGCTAAGATTGGTTTTTTTGCTTTAATATTTATAGCCATCCCTCTAACTGTGTTTATAGCCACAAGTCCATCCACTCCAGCATCTACAACCGCCTGAGCTATCTCAATAATATCTGTAACATTTGGTGTTAATTTGGCAAAAACTGGAACTTTAACA
>JBDOKN010000202.1:0-15360 GCA_039833665.1 Methanocaldococcus sp. | reverse complement strand
GATGAATAAATAAATAGTTAAATTAACTTATTTCAACTTATATCTCTTTTCATTCTTTATATGGGGTGTAATTTTATATCACATAGAGATAGATAACTTTATATGCCTTTTTTTATTATTATTCATTGATTATTATTTTTACTCAAATGAGGAAAATGGTGATAACATGGCTGAATGTAATGGTAATTGCGATAACTGTCCATCAAAAAATACCTGCCCAGATACAAAGAAACTCTTAGCCCAGCAAGATGCAAAAATTAGAGAAAACATGTCAAAAATAAAACACAAAATAGTTATTTTGAGTGGTAAGGGTGGAGTTGGAAAATCAACAGTAACGGTTAATTTAGCAGCAGCTTTAAACTTAATGGGCAAAAAGGTTGGGGTCTTAGATGCTGATATTCACGGTCCAAATATCCCAAAGATGCTTGGAGTCGAGAATGTTCAACCAATGGCTGGTCCTGCAGGAATATTTCCAATAATTACAAAAGATGGAATAAAAACCATGTCTATTGGTTATTTATTACCAGATGATAAAACTCCCGTTATTTGGAGAGGTCCAAAGGTTAGCGGAGCTATTAGGCAGTTTTTGGCAGATGTTGTTTGGGGAGAACTTGATTATTTGTTAATAGACACTCCCCCAGGAACTGGAGATGAGCAATTAACTATCATGCAGTCAATTCCAGATATTGATGGTGCTATAATAGTCACAACTCCTGAAGAGGTCTCTCTATTAGATGTCAAAAAATCAATTACCATGGCTAAAATGCTAAACATTCCAATTATTGGAATTATTGAAAATATGAGTGGATTTGTCTGCCCATATTGCAATAAAGTTGTGGATATATTTGGTAAGGGGGGAGGAGAAAAAGCAGCAAAAGAGTTTGGAGTTGAATTTTTAGGAAGGATTCCTTTGGATATTAAAGCAAGAGAGGCAAGTGATAAGGGTATTCCAATGGTTTTGCTCGATTGTAAGGCAAGTGAAGAGTTTAAAAAGATTGTTAAAAGAATTGTTGAAAAAGTTGAAGGTAAGAAAGAAAAAGAATAAATTTATAAACCTACAAATCAATATATTTTAAACATTCTGGGAAATATTTTTCAATGTAATCTTTATCTCTATCAACATAAATATGCATGCTAACAGAATGATGCACATAGTTTTTTAATTTTGTATTTGTTTTTTCTGCAACAAATTCCCCTAATTTTATCAAACCAAGAGCATTACTTGGAAACGCTATCAATGCATCATTACTTCTAAATAAAACAGTCATATATAAGTTATTATCCCTAATTAAAAATTCTATAAACTGCAAACAAGGAACTGAGCCCCTTTCATCCTTGCTTATTTCAATATCAATTTTTGGATTCCATGTGATTGCTATGGCTCTCCTACTATTTCTCTGCTGGTTTAACTTTTCAATAATATAATTTATTTGATTGATTTTTTCATTGGCATAAGGGTATTCAAACAACCTCTCATGATAGTCATAGCTAAAAACATTTTTAGAACCATACAATAGGTTTTTTGTATATTCTTCCACAGCTTTCTCTCCCAAAGGATATTTTTCTGGCACTTTTTTTAATTTTGGATTTGTAATTTCTATAATTGTATTTCTAATCTCTTTAGTCCTTTCCCCAAACTCCGTCTCAACTATATCCCCATCTTTCAATATTTTAGGAATTAATTCATTAAAAGCTGATGCCACAGAAGGTTTTTTTATACATAACATAACATAACCTCCTAAGATTTTATAAAAATTTGATAGGGCTTTAAAAATTAAAAATAACTAAATGATATTAAAATATTTAGTATTTAAAAATAGATTTTCATAGGTTTTTTAGATGTCCTCAATCTCAGTTATTATATAATTCCCTTCCTTTCCTTCAAAACCTCTAACTAAGAATGTTTTTCCATTTAATTTAAGACATATTTCTCTAATTGTATCGTCAATTCCATACTCTTCAAGCATATCCAAGATTCCAGGCATAAATTGCTCTAATGTTGATGGCGGAATGTAGCATCTTTTTGAGGAAGTTCCAAAGTGTATTCTCCCAAACACCTTAATTTTTACATCTACATCTTCCGGGTTTATCTCTCCACAATTTCTGCAAATATAAACTAAACCTCTTGGTTTAATCTTAGTATCAACAATTCCCCTACATATTTTACAATAGTAATTTACAAATATTGTTGATGGAGAAACTTCCAATATGGCTGGAACTTTCACCTCTAAAACTTCTCCTCTGTTGTATAGTTGCTCTTTGGGTATTTCTGGAATTTCTCTTGGATATTTTACACCTTTAATAATCTTTTCAATAATTCTGACACTCTTTTCTTCCGTTATTTTACCAAATATTTCATAACACTTTCCCTTTTCTAATGGAATTGTTGTTATAAAATTGGCTACCCCATCTTTATCAACCATAGTTCCAATGTAAAATACAGCCCCTTCTTCACTCTCTTTCTTTCTAATATCTACAATCTTAACTTTTGTTAAAATCTGTGAATTTGGTAGTAGTGATTTTATCTTTCCTAATACCATAAACATCACCAAAAAATTTGATTTGTTGATAATTTAACTATTTATTGTCTCTTCTTCCTCTTCCTCTTTTTCTTCTTCAATCAACTCAGGAGCAACTCTTGGTAAAACAACCTCATCTATAAACTTTTTATGGATAATGTATTCCTTAGGTTGAACAATTACGGGCATATCATTTAGCGTTAAAGATATCGCTTTCCTCACATCCCCGTCCTCGGTTCTAAATTCAACAGCTCCAAATCTAACAAATCCTCTGATAAACATCCCTGTAAATACTTCTGGATTTGCCTTAATTCCAAATAACCTCAATCTTCCCCATCCATATCCATCAAATACTCTAAATATGGTGTAATCTTTACCCGTAGATGTTCTTTTATGCTGAACACCTACAACAATCCCAACTATTATTCCCCTCTGAATAGGGACTCCATTGATGTCTAAGTAAGTTATTCTTTCATCATCTTCGTCAATTCTTTTTAAATATTTGGCCCTACACAAAGATAATGGAATTGGAACAGCAGTTCTCATTTCCTGCCCTTTAACAACCTTTAAATCATCTAAATTTCCAACAAATCTTACATCCTTTTTTGGATATGGTTCATACTTCCCTAATATACTTTCATAATCATCAGCTTTAATCTGTAAATATACTTCTTCAAGTTCTTCAACACCTTCATCGGTATAAACTGTTGAATACCTCACAATCTCTACTTTGTCATCTTCAATTTTTATTCCATATTTTACCATAATCATCACCTGTAATAATTGGTAATAATAATTTATGTGATTATATGACTATACAAATCTTTATATATGCCCATATATATACTTTGCGGTTAAACCAACTTGATGCTAAAAATCATACTTATATATAAAAATAGAAATCTCAATAGATTCCTCAAAAGTAGATTATAGTTCTTCTCAAAAGTGAATAAAATTTATTAAGAAAGTTTGAACTCCTTCCATTGGGAATTTCATTAATACCTTATGTATTCCAAAATATTTTGAAAAGAACTATAAAAATAGAAAATAATGGCTATTGAATTTCTTTATATTCTTTCTTTATTATATCATTTCTTTTTCCACATCTTTATAGCATTAGTTGGGCATACTTCTACACATCTTCCACACAATATACATTCATCTTTATTAATCTTAACTTTATCTCCATCTTGTTCAATAACATTGATAGGACATTCTTCAACACAAACTAAACATCCAACACATAGATTTTTATCAACTTCAATGTCTCTGGTTTTTATCACTTCTCCAATCTCGCTCTCAACTTTTATACATTTTTTTGGGCAGACCTCAGCACAAGCACCACAACCCATACATAAATCTAAATTAACTTCAATACTCTTCCTTCTAACAACTTTTATAGCACTTGTTGGGCAGTATCTTGCACATATTCCACATTTTATACACGTATCTTTATCAAGCTCATAGTTTTTTAACCTTATCTTTCTGTGTGGTGTGCTTATTTCATTTATTGTATAATGAACTTCGCTATCTTTAACTTCCGCTCTACCCTCAATAACATATATTGCTCCAACTGGGCATGTTTGGGCACAAATCTCACATTTGACACACTTATCTTTAATTATCTTAGCCGCTTTCCTCACTTTGGCTTTTTCAATAGCATCTACTGGACATTCCTTATAGCATAGATTGCATCTAATACATTTAGTTTCATCAATATATATTAGTTTGTAGGTTATTGGAGTTATTTTTTTAGCTATCTCTCCAAGATGATTTTTATCCCCATCTATGTTTGACAATATCTCATCCAACGACTTTTTTATCTCAATCAATGTAATCACCTTAGTACTACAGAATTATTTATATTATCGCAATATTATAGCATTTAACGGACAAAGCTCTTCACATCTTCCACAAAGCTCACACTTATTTATGTCAATCCTTATCTTATTTTCATACTCTTCAATAGCATTAAATGGACAGTTTTTTAAACAAACTAAGCAAGAAGCACATCTTTCACTTATATAATTTATAAATTCATACTTATCTACCTCAACAATCTTCATGTCTTCGTTAATTTCACATCTCAACCTTAATATTAGAATAGCATTTGTTGGACAGACCTTTTTACATCTCCCACAAAATACACATTTTTTCTTATTGATTTTTATAAATAATCTGCTATTACTATAAGTTATTGCATTTACCGGGCAAACCTCAATGCATTTTCCACAACCAATACATTTATCCTCTTTAATAATAATATCCCTTTTATTTAAAACAATATTAAATTTTGGGAATAATTTAATATTTTTATCTTCTAAATTGAAGTGTTTAGCTATTATCTCCTTTATCATATAATTCCCTCTTTATTTCCTTTATCCTTCTATTTTCCTCATAAACTTTCCTTCTAAGCTCCTCCTTCAATTTTTTGAGGGATAATTTTTCAATCTCTTCTTTAACCTTTCCATACTTCTCAGTGTATATAATTAAATCATTCTCAATGTTTTCAATTATTTCATCCTCTATTATTCTAACTTTAACAGCTTCCTGAGCTTCCTCTGGCTTAACCACCTTTATAGCTTCAACAGGACACTCTCTTGCACAAACTCCACATCTAACACACAATTCTGGAATAATGTAGGGCAGTTTTGTCTCCTTGCTGATTTTAATAGCTCCAACTTCACAAACCTTGTAGCAGATTCTACAACCAATACATAAATCTTCATCAATAACATAACAAATATCCGTCCTCTTTGGAATTATTGGCTTATAAATCCTTATAGCAGTTGTTGGACAAACTTCAATACATAAACCACACTTTACACACTCAACAACCTTCTTTTCCTTTAAGTCAATCTCTCCAACGCATACATCTATGCAGATGCCACAATCTATGCATAAACTTTCTACTATGTGAGGGACTTCTTCAACAACATTCTCATTAGCTTCCAATTCTCCAAGAATTTTTTTATTTCTAATTTCAAAAGCCCTGTCTATTTTTTCTTTTAAGGTCTTTTCATCAACAACAACTATGGCATTTTCAATTGGACAAGCTTTAATACACTCTTTACATGAAATACATGAAGCCATATCAATTACATACTTCCCTTCTCTACGCTCAATTATGTTTATTGGGCAAGCCCTTTCACAATTTCCACACTTAACACAAACCTCTTCGTCAATTATAAGATTGCTATATTTAGGTTTATCAAAAAATAATCCTTCTGTCTCAACTCTATGCTTATCAATCTCCAAAACTCCTGTTGGACAAACCTCAACACAGTTAGCACAAGCTATACAGGAATTCTCATCAATCTTTGGAATCTTTTTGTTATACTCCTCATTAAACTCCATTTCAATTGCAAAGGCAGGGCAACTCTCTTTACATCCTCCACAGGATATACATCTCTCGGGAAATTTAACAATTGGAGGAACTTTCCTATATCTCTCCGGGGGAACATAAGAGCTTTTATCTGATTTTGCATCAATAAACCTTTTAATCCATTTCCTCCTTGCAAATTCATAAAGATACCATAATGAAGATGCCATAACAATCACCTAATATGTCTCAAAAATCTTAAATATTTGAATAAACTTCTTAGAGTTTCAATCCAAATTTTAATGGAATCTCCCTTCCATCTTTTATAGCCACAATACTCCTCTCTGTGCATGAAACGCATGGGTCGATACTTGCATAGGCAGATAGAGCATCAGCAACTGTTGGGCAGGTCTTTAACATATACTTATAAGCTTCTAAGTTCATAACTGTGGGAGTTCTAATCATTATCCTCTTTATTATTCCCCCATCAGTAATTTCCATCTTATAGGTTACTTCCCCTCTTGGAGCTTCATTTCTCCATTCTCCTTTTCCTCCTTTAATCTCTGCTCTAATCCTCACATCTCCAGAACATTCCTCATAATGCTCTAATGCCTCCCTAACTAACCTAACACTTTCGAAAATCTCTTCATGCCTTACCATCATCCTTGCAAAGTTATCCCCTTCTTCCCTCCACACTGGTTTAAATTTTAGCTCTTGATATGTTGAATGTCTTAATCTCCAATCGCTCTCTGGCAATCCAGAACCTCTACAAACTGGTCCAACAGCTCTCGTTCTCATAATTTCATGATATGGCAATACAGCAATTCCTTTACTTCTCAAAGCAATTAATGGGCCTGTTTCAAAAACTTCAATAATATTTTTTATTTCATCTTCAAAGATATCGAGTTTTTTATATATCTCATCCATCATCTCTCTATTTATATCCCTTCTAACTCCTCCAATTACATTATATCCCATATTAACCCTATTCCCAGTAATCATCTCCATTAAGTCCATAATTATCTCTCTAACATTTAAAAGCCACATAGCAAGTGTTTCATGCTCAATAGATAAGTTATATACAGCAGAGGCAATTAAATGGCTATGTATTCTTTCCAATTCACAGGTAACTACCCTAAGATATTTTGCCTTATCAGGAATCTCTATCTTTGATATATTTTCAATGCATTCAGCAAATGTCATCGTATGCACATAGGAACAGATACCACAAACCCTTTCAGCTAAGTGAATCCCTTTATGGCAGTGTTTTCCTTCCATAATCTTCTCTATACCTCTATGAACATAACCCATCTCAATTTCAGCATCAACTGGCTTTTCCCCATCTAAAACAAGTTTAATCCTTAACGGCTCTTTCAATATTGGATGTATAGGGCCTATTGGAACTGTTGCCATACTTTCACTCGTCTTTATTTTTTAATTTCTTTTCTCTCATTGCTATTGCCTTAGGAGCAACTTTTAATATTGTTTCAATAATCTCAGAAGGTCTTGGAGGACAGCCAGGGATTTTTGCATCCACTGGGATAACTTTATGAACTCCCCCAATAACATGCCCCTCTTTGAAAATCCCTCCACTTAAAGCACAGGCACCAACTGCAACAACCACCTTTGGCTCTGGTGTTTTTTCATAAATTTCCTTTAACCTTTCTACCCACTGCAAAGTTACTGGCCCTGTAACTAACAAAACATCTGCCTCTCTTGGATTGTTATGGACATAAATCCCATACTGCTCAATATCATACCTTGGAGCTAAGCAAGAGACGATTTCAATATCGCATCCGTTACAACCACCGGTATTGACAATACAAACATGTATCGACCTTTTTCTGAATAATTCTTTTATCATATCTATTCCTCCTTTAACAATTTAATAATCAACTACCCCCTATCCCATAGGGGCAAAGCCCCTATTGATATACCCCTGGATGCATTGCCTCGCTTACGCTCGGCAATGCCTCTTCTTAATATCTATTCCTCCTTTAACAATTTAATAATCATCTGTCTGCCTTCCTCTAATGCCTCTTTATATGGCTTTTTATACAACAAATGGCTTTCAACAACCTTCTTTCTAATTAAATCTGCCTCTTCCTTCTTTATTAATCCAAAGAAATCACTGAGCCAACATAACCCTAAATCTAAATCTACCTTCCTTCCTAAACATCCCATCTTTGCCTGCTCTGCATATGCATGAAGTTCATAGCAAGAGGCAAAGTCCAATTTTTTGGCAAATATTTCAATGACTTCCTCAACATCAATTTTTAATGCCTTAGATATTGGGATAAACACCTCGTCCATCAAAAATCTATTATCTCTAAGAACATTCATTTTCTGCTTTAAGGCATTCTCAACATATTTTTTGTCAATATCTATTTCAGTCATAAATTACCACCTTAATAAAGAATAAATTAATAACGCCACAATTAAGCCAACAATAAACTCAATTCTTCCATATCCTGGTCTCATTCCTAAGGGAAATCCAATTAATAGGCATCCAATCATATATAAGGGAGTATTTATTAAAATTCCTCCAATTATTGACAAAACTAAGGCAATTTTATCAATTTTTCTCTCTACATAAGGGGATGCATATTTTTTATAGCTGTATTCCAATCCAATGAAGTTTCCAATAATAAATAATATTATAGCCAAATTTATCTCAAATAATTCCATAATTTCACCGTCTATAATGGGATATACAATTTATATAACGCATAAGCAAAGAAAATTAAGACCAATAGCATAAATAAAACTTCAATATCCTCCATTTTGTGGGCTGCTTTTTCATTTGTAGTTGAGATTGCCATCACCAAAATTAAGCCAAATATAAAAATTGCTGGAATAACATTTATTTGCAGAAAATTAATCAATATACAATAAATCACAGCTATAATGCAGGCAATTGTAAATAAATAAACATATCCTTTCATTTTATCCCCCGACTATTAATCTATACAGGACATCACAAAGCACAAGCCCTGCAATTGTCATTTGAAGCATAACTGAGTGGTGAGGAGCTAATAAAGGAGTTAATCCACTAACAAATGCTAAGATTATTGTCATTATAACCATAACAACCAACGTTAGTATTGGGTCGCTAATTACTGAAGGCCCAATAAATACCGCTATAAACAGCCAGAGTAATACGAAGTATGCTATTGCCTCGGCAATGTAAATTATTGATGCCAATAAACCATAATGTTCTGTCATGTATCCACTAACGATGTCTTTACCTTTAACTATTCCAAATGGACTATATGGTGTTTTTGAGACAAGCAATATAAAGAAGGCAAATGCACAAATTGGCATTTTAAATATTAAACTTCCATTAACTGCTTGATACTTTAACACATCTGAAATTAATACAGAATGTGTTGTTAGATAAATAGCAGCAACAACTGCAAATAAAGGAACCTCAGCAGCAGCTGAGAAGACACTCCTAACCCCCCCAAGCTTTCCATAAGGTGAGCCAGATGACAAGCCACAACCGTGCTCGACAATCTTTTGCAATACATAAATTCCTATGATGATAAGTAAGGAAGATTTAAAATCAACTGCTACAATTAACGCAGATAACCAAATAGCAACGTCTAATAAAGCTACGAATATGTAGAGTGGATTTCCAGCAGTTATTGGGAAAGTTATTTCCTTTACATAGAATTTTAAAGTATGTAATAGATATTGAATTATTGGTGGTCCAGGTCTCCCTTGGATTCTTGCCATCATCTTCCTATGTAGTCCAAGTAATAAAGAGCCAACAAGAAATGCATGAATTGTTAAGTTTATAGTCCCAATAAGTGAAGTATCCATACCCTCACCCATATTTTTTTATTATTTTTATTATTGATAATTTTGATAAGTCCATAAACATCACATTAATATCCTCTGAATGGCAGTTTTCCAATATCTTTCCTCCTTGTTTTTGGAATTACAAATGCTCCAATGCCATATAATAGAGAAGGGACCGCAACAACATATAAAATGTATGATATTAATCCATCAACCAATATAATCCCAATAATGCACAATAAACCAACAATTAATGAATACAACCCATATTTTCTCTCTTCATCCATGTATTTCACCTTAGATAGTTAGTAAAATCTCAACAGTCCTAACAATCAACAACAGGGAGGAGAGATGTATCATCAATATGTATGGAGAGCCAGGAGCTCTAAACATCTCTGCCTTGGCAGCATAGAAAGGAGCTATCCCCGTTTCCCCAGACATTCCTGCGGCAAATATGATTTTTTCAAATAATAGAGATGTTTGGATTTTTGACAATTCAAATATTGATAAAGTCCCTGTTTTAGCCAATATCATTCCAGCAGAGCCAAATAGTGGAAGAGTGGCTATCATCGCTATAAGCCCATACTGATAACTTGCATTCAAAACCCACTCTTTTTTTACAGCAGAAACAATTCCAATGTTTGCAATCCCTACCAAACTTAGAAATAATGCAAAATCAAACAAATCATAAGTTAGCATAGCCCCAGCAGTGGCTATTCCACATATTATTGCCATCATTCTTCTAATTTTTAGTTCTTTTAGAGTAACAACCTCTAATTTATCCTCTATTCTAAATTTTTGAGCTTCTAACTGTTTCTCTGGTTTTGTTAGATATACAATTATTGTGAATATTACAGCAATGATAAATCCAATAATGGAAAACTCTGAAAACCCAAATACAATATCCCCAAATGGAACTATACCAAATGGAAATCCCGATATTGTTTCAATCATTTCATCTCACCTGTCATGATAAATAATTGGACATTAATTTTCCCTGTAAAAGAAATTTAATGAGACGTGTGGTATCCAAAACTATAAAGCTTCGCCCTATTGGGATACCCAGAGTAGGGCTTCACTTTGTTCAGTCCCACTTAATTAAGAGGCATTGCCGAGCGGAGCTTTGATGAAATGGAAAGCTATGCTTTCCAGATATGAAAACTCTTTGAGTTTTCATTTAACTTTTTCTAAAAGTTTCATAGCAATAGGATGGTTCTTATACATTATTAATCATTTTACTTCACCCACATATCCAATAAGCCCCAATTTAGACCCAACTTTTATAACCAAACCTAAACCAGCCATCAATAGGCAGAGAAGCCATTTGTCTGGAAATATGAAGAAACCTAAAAATCCAAAAACCCATAACGCCCATGCAACTCCCGATAATCCAGACATTCCTTCCCATAGGATTTTTATTTCTTCTGATATATTCACTCCAACTACCCTCTGAGACAGTGCATAAAACAATAATCCAGTAGCTATAACTGCCCCTCCTGTAAATCCACTTAATACAGCTCCATAAATAATTAAAACTACTGCTAAAAACTTTGGAGATGTTTTTAAAACTTCCATCTCAATGTTGTATCTTAATTCACCAGTATGTATTGGAAGTTTGAATTCCTCAAATAACTTATATCTTCTTGGCTTTGGTTTTTTTGACTTTAAGTATTTTTTTGTGATTAAAACCTCTGAAACTGCCAAAAGCTCAGCTAAACTAACAACTAAACCTGGCAAAATTAACGCCTCAGCCAAATCAGTCCCTACTCCGGCTATAATTATGAGCATGGCACAATCAACGACATCAGTTAATATTAGGGCATGTAAATCATCTTTTTGAAAGCCAATGGCTAATAATGATAAAATTCCAACGGCAAATCCAACCAGTATCGTTGGATGGTAAAAGTAATAAACAAGATTTTCCATCCTCTCACCTAATCCTTATTAAAGAACATCCATGAGAATATTATAAATGAAATTAACAATATAGAGCTTTCAAGCACTGTATCCATCCCTCTTGTATAATACAATATCTCATCCAATATTCCCCCAGGCGTTGAAACTATCGTCGTTCCAAAGTAATAGGTTTTATCTTTAATCCACTCAGCCATTGGTGTTAAATAGGCAGTTATCTTTCCAAGATTTGGAGCATATTGAGGATATTGAGCTTTTAATAGTGCTGGCTCTTTTAGTGGAATTCCTCCCCTATCATAAGGAGCTAAGGGTGTTTTTAGTATTTGAGAGTGAGGTATTGGTTTGGGATAGAGTTGGTTTGGGTTTAAATAATGAGGAGTTAATAACCCAAACACAAAAATTAAAGCTAAGAATAAAGAAAATATTCTTGGGACAATCTCTGGCTTTGATAGGTAGTTCCAAATTTTACCAAGTTGTTTCATAAACATCCCTCCTGTAATCTATAGTTCTTTTCAAAATATTTTTGGAATACATAAGGTATTAATGAAATTCCCAATGGAAGGAGTTCAAACTTCCTTAAATAAATTTTATTCACTTTTGAAAAGAACTATAAATAATTCAACCATTTCCTTCATCATATTCTGCGTTTAATACAATTGCTCTAACTAAGATTAAGCTTAAAACTGCATTAACAGAAATAAACGTCATTAAAGCCAGTGCTTCATCATAAGCCAAGAATATTAAAGAAACCCCTACTGTTAGAACTTCAACGTTCATCATTCTAATGAATGGATTCTCTACTTTTGGTCCAATAACTGTCCCAAAAATACCAACAATTAACAGTATGTAGCCAATATAAAGGATGTATTCAATAAACTCCATAATATCCACCATTTTTATTTTGAAAGGACTGGAAGGTCTCTTCCATATTTTTTCTTTTTCTTTATCGTTGTGATGTATTTTAAATAACCAAGCAACAAAATTATAGTGCAGATTGGCTCACAAAGTGAGGATATTATAGCTATATCTAAGTAATAACTTGAAACAATCAATCCAATCATTCCAACTTCCAATAAGGCAAACATAATAATTTTATTTATTGGATTTGTGTGCAATATAACTCCAATTCCTCCCAATATACAACATATCCCTGATACTAATGGTAGAATCTTCAAATTTTCACCTATTCGATATGTTTTGCCTGCTCTATTGTGTAAGCTATTGCATTCGAAGAGAGTGTTGAACATATAAAGTATGTTATTGCCACAATTCCCCCCATTGGGGTATCAACATATAAAGCAATCAATGCGGAGATGCAGAAGCTTAAACAACAAAGATAAAGCAATTTTCTTGCCCTACTTCTTGTTAAAAATATCCTAACTGCCATCAACAATGCTATAAATCCAATAATTATCTCAACTATGCTCATCATTCCCCTCTATTCATCTTTTTTGCTATCTTTCCAAGTAATATGGAGGCGTATCTATGCTCAAACCCTTGAATTGTAAATATTGCCAAAACCATTCCTGCAATGAAATATTTTGCCTCAATTATTGGATTTAAGATATAAATGATGAAAGTTATTGTTAAAGCCCCAATAGTTCCAGCATATCCCGGATCTGCACACAATCTATTACCAATCCAAACCAGCGAAGCCGCTATAAATCCTCCTTCAACACCCATTAGATAGCTCATTATTGAAGCCAACAAAGTCCCTGCTGAGGCATCAGGAGAACATACAATATTCCCCATAAAGTAGCCACCATGAATATTTCCGCCAATATCTCTAATTTTTTCTCCTATTGTCTTGGCTCCCAAGACACCTGGCTTTTCTGGTAGTCCAAAGTATGTATCGATAAGAACGAAGTTAAGCCAGCAGATGATTCCGGCTACAATAACTTTTATGATTTCGAGAACTTCCATTATGGCTCACCAAATAATTTATATGAATATTTTGACAATAAAGCTCCAAATAACCCAGCAAAAACTGCCAAAACAATATAATCTCCAAATAAATTTCTAAATATTGCCTCTATTCCAAGAGCCAATACTGGCGTGGGAAATAGGATAGATGTCTCAAAGCTAAACCTTATCGGCTTTTCTTTTGGAATTAATGGAAGATTTAACATTAATGCAACAATCAACGATGTTATTAAAGATACAATATACAGCGTTACAATATCTGCCACTTTATCACCAATAATGGATTATAATGCAATCTTTATTTGTTGAATAAATTGGTGGAACCTCTTCTTTTGGGAATACTTGAACAATAACCTTTTTACCTGTCTTTTTCATAAATTTTTTTTCCAATCTTCTTACATCTGAACAATCTAAGAATATCTCAACATATTTATTGTCAAGATGCCTTCCTATAACTTTTATCCTACCTCTTGATACCTCTATTTTTTCAATGTCAATAACTTTTAATCTATTTTTCATTTCATTTAACAAACTTTCTTTACTTATAATCAACACAGGATAACTTTCAATTTTTCTTATGTATTTTTTATCACCCTTTTCAATAATCTCATAAACAAAATCTGCAAATGTATCTTCAAATTTTAACAATGAGAGGGTGTCTAAAAGTTCAATAATTGGGTCTTCAACATTGTTTGATGAAAAACACTTTAATAAACCAAGCGTTACAGCAGTTGCTATGAGTTTAGTTGCTGGTCTCTTTCCCTTTTCCAACATACTGAGATGGGATTGACTAATTCCACTCTCTTTAGCTAACTTTGACTGAGTAATTTTTAGTTTTTCCCTAAAAGCTTGGATGTATTGAGGATTTAATAATATGGCTCTTTCAATAATCTCCAATTTTTTATACATATTCTCACAAATTTGATACATATGTTAAGTTAAATCAATAAACATACATAGGAAAATATTTTCCTGTATTTTTCATAATCAATCATTATATTATTGCTATGGAATACTTTTATTCCTTAGGAAATATATAAAAGTTACTTACAAAAAATAAGAAGAAAAGTTTATATACAATATTGATTAAAAGTTCCCATGGGTGATAAGATGGAAAATGTGCAAAGGTTGGACTGTCCAGTATGTGGAGGAAAAGGGACTTTTGTAATCACATCTCACCAAATAGACATACCTTACTTTGGACCTGTGTTAGAAACAACGATGATTTGTGAAAAGTGTAATTTTAGGAGGAGTGATGTTTTCCCATTAGAAGTTAGAGAGCCAAAAAAGTATATATTAAAAATTAAAAGTGAGAAGGATTTAAATAAAAGGGTTGTTAGGAGTTCTTCTGCTTATATACACATCCCTGAGTTGGGTGTTGAAATTAAACCAGGTCCATTAGCTGAAGGATTTGTTAGCAACGTTGAGGGTGTTTTAAATAGGGTCGATAATGTATTACAAACTTTGATTAGATGGGCTGAGACAGAGGAGCAGAAAAAGAAAGCTGAAGAGCTTAGAGAGAGAATAAAGAAATTAAAAGAAGGAAAAGATGAAGCAACTCTAATATTAATAGACCCATTAGGACATAGTGCAATCATTGGGGAGGGCGTTGAAGAAGAAATATTGAGCAAAGAAGAAATAGAAAAATTAAAAGAGGGAATAGTTATTATTGATTTGGATAAAGATAAAAAATAAAAAATAATAATGGCTCAGCTCGGGTAAGTTTCATCATAAATCAGCTAACCCTCTTTTCATCATTGCCCATTTTTATATTATATATTTACAATATATATTAAATAAATATATATTATTCTCATTAATTTTTATCCATAACTTTTCTTTCATTCCGTTCTCTCCTCAAGGGATTTTAAGTAATAT
>JBDOKN010000201.1:0-1514 GCA_039833665.1 Methanocaldococcus sp. | reverse complement strand
CCAAAGGATAAATATGAGTTTATCGAAGGGAATGCCTTTAAAGTTATGAAAGAGTTTATAGAGGATGAGGAGAAGTTCGATGTCGTTATATTAGACCCTCCTGCCTTTACACAAACTGAAGAGGATATAAAAAATGCCCTAAGAGCTTATGCATCTTTAAATTACTTGGGAATAAAATTAGCTAAAAGAATATTTGTTACATGCTCCTGCTCTCACCATGTAGATAAGGAGATGTTTAAAAAAACTGTTATATCTTCTGCATTTAGAGCAAAAAAAGAGCTAATTATGATTGATTATAAAGGGCAAGCCCCAGACCATCCAATATCCATAGGAAATAAAAATCTTGAGTATTTAAAGTGCATTTTCTTTTATGTTAAGAATTAAATTCTCTTAGCATAATCCATCATTCCCCTAAACATCTTCAACCCATCATCTGAGCCGAGTATCTTTTCACTTGCCCTCTCTGGGTGTGGCATTAGTAAAACGCAGTTTTGGTTTTCATTGCAAACTCCAGCTATGTTATCTATAGAGCCGTTTGGATTTGATTCCTCTGTTATCTCACCAGTTTCATCACAATATTTAAAGACAATCATGTTATTTTTATACATATAATCCAATGTCTCATCATCTGCATAAAATCTTCCCTCAGCATGGGCAATAGGTATTTTTAAAACCTCTCCTTTTTTATAATATTTGGTAAATGGGGTTTTATCATTTTCAACTCTAATATAAACCCATTTACAGATAAATTTTGCATTTAGGTTATTTGTCAAAGTTCCTTTTGAAAATCCTGCCTCTAAACCAATTTGAGCCCCATTACATATCCCTAAAACTGGCTTTCCTTCTTCAACCATCTTTTTTAAACCTTTGATTATGGGAGTTCTTGCACTAATAGCTCCAGCTCTCAAATAATCTCCATAGGAGAATCCTCCTGGAATTACTGCTCCTTTATAATTATCTAAATTTTCCTGAGTAAAAAAAACAAGTTCTGGCTCACCACCAGCTAATTTAACTGCATGACATACATCTAAATCACAATTTGTCCCTAAAAACTTTGCTACTGCTATTTTCATATTAATCCCCTCTACCTTTAATCTATGGTTCTTTTCAAAAGTGAAAAAATTTATTGAAGGAAGTTTGAACCCCCTTCCTAATGGAGTTCATTAGTCCCTTATATATTCCAAAATATTTTGAAAAGAACTATAATTCAGATGTTATTACATTTAACATCTCTTTAATTAATATTGGCATTTTGTCAGTTCTTTCGCTAAGTTCTATAATTTTTCTCTTTAACCTTTCATCATCACACTGCTTAATATCTCTTGCTTTAATTGTCTTCCTTCCTTCTTTTCTTGCATTTTGCTCTGCAACTTCAGTAGTTATCTTTATAATTTCTTCAAGCATATTGCAGAGTTCATCAACTGCCTCAGCGGAGATGTTGAAGTTTGTGTGTTGCTTCATTATCCTTTTTATTGTAGCTTTTGGTAACATAAATATACCTCCAAAATTTTTAA
>JBDOKN010000200.1:0-6075 GCA_039833665.1 Methanocaldococcus sp. | reverse complement strand
CTCTTTTAACCAAAAGTAATAAAAATAGGTTATATTATGCTGTAAAACAGCCAGATGACAATATAAAGGTAGTCCTTCCCTTTATTTTTGAAAATAAAAATTTTTTAAAACTTTCTGAATACAAGAATGGGATAGAAGGAGCTACACAGAGAGTTATTGAGGAGATAAAGAAGGAGATAATTAAGAAAAAGAGATTTCTCCCATTGGCAGGATATTTTGGTAGAATATATAAAGCTTTATATGAGCCATTAACTGTTGTGAATTGCGATTTAAATTTAGGTTATGACTTGTGGAGGGCGGATAAATACAACTACATTGAAGGAGATAAAATTTATTTGATGCTTAGAATGATTTTTAAAGAAAATGATGCTAAAAATATAGCCAGAGAAATAAATAATTTATGCTATGATTTAGATAAATTTATTAAAAAGATACCAATTGATTTATTAGTTGAAGAGGCAAAAAATATAATAAATCAGAAATATCTCAGAGACAAGTTAGACGAACTTGGCTTAGTTTGCTTTATAGCAAACAATTCAAAGCCAGCAAGGAAATATACTGATGTTAGGAGACATTACAGGATAGCAGGACCTAAGGATGTGAATATTCCTTTCGAATGCCCGGAAGAACTTGAACCTATGGAAATAGAGCTTAAATATGGAAAAAAAGTTAAAGGATTGGGAATAAAAAAGAAGGAAATATTTATAATTACTGGGAGGAATGCCCAGGGAAAAACTACCCTTTTACAGGCGATAGATAGTGGGAGAGACGACCATTTAATTGGAGATGGAAGAGAATTTATAATAACCACTAAAAGCTTATCTAAGGCATCGACTGGAAGTATGGAAATGAGTGGGCAGGATATAAGCTTATTTTTCCAAAAACTACCACCGGGAATTAAAGGAAGTCCAAAAGCAGTTTATGGAACTGCCTCTGGCTCGATGTATATGGCTTATCAAATACAAAGAGCTATAAAAAATAAAACTAAGCTTATTTTGATAGATGAGGATAATTCAGCGGTTAATTTGTTAGTTAGTGGTGTTTTAAGTAAGTGGTTTGAAGGAGTTAAGTCGTTGGCTGAGATAATTATGGAAGATAGAGAAAAGCTTGGAGATAGTGCCTTTATCATCGTCACAAGCTCATTAGATTTATTAACTGCCTTAGGAGATAGGGCAATGTATTTAGAAGACCATAAAGCTAAATATCTTGATTTAGATTATTTTAGGGAGGAATTGGGGAAATATTATTTAGAATTGGCTTCTAAATTTATTGGAACAAAAACCTTGAAATAGTATTAATTTTTTATTTTTATTTCGTTGTATTTTTTTAACATTGGTTAGATAAAGGAATTAATCACATATATTGTTATGGGATGATTATGAGCAAAGAGAGTAAAATAACTCTGATTGGTAGTAAATTAGCAAAGACGGGAGGAGAGTTTGTTTATTTGGGAGAGATTGATGAATGCAAAAATTGTAAGTTTAAAAGATTATGCCACGGAAATTTGGAAGTAGGAAGGAAATATAAGATAGTTTCAGTTAGGTCAGCGAATCATCCTTGTATGGTTCATGAGGGAGGAGTTAAAGTAGTTGAAGTAGTGTTAGCTGATTTAACAATAATGATTGAGGCAAAAAAAGCACTTGAAGGGGTTGTTTTAAACCACCAGCCAATAAATTGTGATAACTTTGATTGTGAGTATTATAATTTTTGCAATCCCGAAGGAATAAAATTAGGGGAGAAATACAAAATAAAACAGGTTTTAAATGAAAAAATAAACTGTCAATATGGGAAATCATTGAAAAAAGTTATAGTTGAGCTTGTTGAGAATAAATAATCATCCCTTACTTTTTAATTATCTCACATCCTCCGGGAGGGAGAACTCTCAAAATATCCTCATCATCAACATCATAATCCTTAAATATCTCTTTAAGCTCTTTAACGACTTTTCCTTTCTCTTTATTTGATGGCTTTAATAAAACCCATTTGATAAAACTCTTTTGCAATGTCTTTGGCGGAGCTGTTGTTATCTTTATATCTCCATCGTATTCGATAACTCCAATACCCAACTCCAAGGGCGTGTTTCTATAATAATGCCTCTCTCCTCTAATTACAAATGCCCCTCTTTTTAAATACTCCCCACTTTCAGCTGTTTTTGATATCTGCTCTGGTTTAACCCAATAGGTATCCATAGCCCCGTATCCAAGCTTCCAAGCCCTTGAATGAGAGACAGAAAACTTGGCAACCTCTTTCAATGTCTCTTCATCAACTTCTCTACCCTGCGTTTTTATAACTGTGAATGGAGCTCCTTGAATATCTGCGTGGAATACAATATCATCTTTATCAGTATATTTTTTGATAATAATTTCGTTTGTTATTGCATCCTTTCCAGCAATAACCAAAAATCCATTAATAACGGTCCATTTAAACTTTTCATACCACTTTCTCTCTTTCCTTACTTTCTTCTTCATCTGCATTGATTCTTTTTCTTTTAACTCTTCCTCTCCTTTCTTTTTAAGCTCTTCTATTTTCTTTTTAGTTAATTTAATAGCGTTCTCTATTCCTTCAATTTTATTTCTCAACTTTTTAGCTTTTTCATAATAGATTTCAGCATTTTCAAAGGCATTTTTTCTTATATCCAAAGAAACCCTCTCTTCTATAACATTGTCATCAACCTCGGATTTTAATCTAATAATTATCTCTCCAACATTTTCATTTATATTTTCAATCAATCCTAAGATTGGATGCTCTTTATTCTCTTTGATTATCTTTTTTATTCTTGCCCAGTCCATTTTTTCTCTTGCTTTTTTTAGGGCGTTTAATAGCTCTTCAACAATTTGATAGTTTGCATAAATCAAATCTCCTTTAATTTGGTTTTTCTCTGCGTCTTCTTTATACTTCTTCAATGTTTCTAACTGCCTTCTCAGTATATTTTCTTGCCTCTCAATTTCTTTCTCAATTTTTGATTTTTCTTTTTTAACTACAACTTTTGTTAAAAATTTAGCAAAATAATCATCAACTGCATCTAAAAAACTGTTATAATATTTTTTTTCTAAATTTTCATATTTTTTTAAATCAATAGGGACGACATCAAAATATTCATTGTCTTTTAAAACAATCTGTGGCTTTCTATTGTTAAAAATTTCATTAAATAGATTTTTAGATGCTTCAAAGAGCTTTTTAATCTCCTCTTCACTTAAATCTTTCTTTTTCTTATCTATTTCAGCTCTCTCACAAATCTCTTCAGCGTAAAGCCCACCAATACCAAAAACTCTTGATATCAATCTAACGCACTCAACCCCTTTATTATTTAAGAAATAATCTTTAAATACTTCATAGGCAATAGAAAACTCTAAGTTATAGGGATTTAATGGCTTTTGTGGAGGGAATTTGTATTTTTCCTTAGGAACTATTTTTCTTGTGCTCCATCTTTCAACTTTGAGAGGGGCAATAATTGTATCCTCACTGTTTAAAAATATGATATTTCCATCTCCAAACAGCTCAGCAACCAATTTATAAACTCCCTCCCTTGTTTCAAAGTGAAAAATTACTATTCTATCAAAATTTACCTGTTCAATCTTTATTAATTTAGCATTTTTTAAATATTTTCTTAATAACATTGCAAAAGATGGGGGAAGTTTTGGCTTTTCCCTCTCATAATTTGTTAAAGTTATATACTTATATTTACCAATGCTTATAATGAGCTCTCTACTTCCTCCCTCGGGAACATGGATTTTTAATATTACTTCCCTATTTTGCTCATTGTCAATTAAAAACGCTTTATCCAATCTACCATTAATGAGATTTTGTAATTCATCCACAACACAGCACACATCAACATTTGTCATCTCACTCTTCATAATCTCACCATAAAAGTTTTTAATCATTAATAGATATTTTTGTTATTGTGATAATATGGAGAAGGAAGAGTTTTTAAAGTATTTGAGACAGGGAAAATATAATAAATTAGCTAAGTTAATTAATAGTTATCCAGATATTTTAAGTTTTTTAGATGAGTTATTTACATCTAACAAAAAAGATGATGTAAGAAGGGCATTGCTGGTTTTAAAAAGGTTAGATAACAATGTAATTGAGAAGTATTTATATTATATTATATTGAATTTAAGTGAGAAGAGAATTATAGCCAAAGAGGCGGAGGAAATATTAAAAAGAATAACCAATGAAGATGATGTTGAGAGAGCAATTATTAAGATAGCAAAAAAACCTTTGGATGAGAAGATAGTTTATTTATTTCTGCAAAATATGAAAGAAGGGAATATTTTCTTTAAAGCTATCCTTGAGCATACAAAAGGTAAAAACATAGAAGAAGGTATAAAAACTTTATTAAAAAACTATAATTCAGAGACGATATTAAAAATCTTAGCTAATAAACTCTATTCTCATGAGAAAGATGAAAGAGAACTTACAGTAAATATATTGTTAAGTATAGTTGATTTTTTAACTGATGAGCAAAAAAATATTTTAAGGAATCATTTAAATATATGCTTATTGGGAGATGACAATAAGAAGATGTATAAAAAATTTAAGAATCTATTTGAAAAATTGGATATTTCAACTGAGCTATCAAATGAACAAATAAAAGCCCTACTAAAATCACATGGAAAAACTGCCTTAAATATAATTTTAAGAGAAAATATAAAAATTCCTGCTAAATTTTACGATAGAGAGTTTTTAAAGGACTTTTTATATGTGAGGGATGAAGAAAAACAGTTTGTTGGAGTTAAATTAATATCCTTAAAAAGGGATTCAAAAAAGAAGGTTGATTTATTATTTAAATTTTTAAACTATGGGTATGGAAAGGCAAAGACAGCAGCTATAAGAGAGTTAAAGAAGATAGCCAAAAATAATGATGAGCTAAAAGAATATATAGAAAATAAAACACTATCATATGCAAAAAAGATGAATTTAGGGTTAAAAATATCATCTCTAAGAATATTAAAAGAATTCGCAAAAAAAGAACATTTAGAGTTTTTAATTAACGAACATAAGCGATTGAAAGAGTTAGTTTATAAATTGGAAGAAGAGATGTTTATGGGAGGATTTAGACATATGCTAATGATGGAAGAGGAGATAAGGAAATGTAATGTTGCTATGAGATTGATAGAGGAGATTGTAGCAGAGATTTGCTTAAAAAATAACATCCATTACAATGATTTAAAAGTAGCTGAAAAATTGGGTTATAAATTTTATAGAACAGTTGAGCTGATAGGGGCTAAAAATCTAAATTTAATAGATGTTCATGAGCTTTTAGATGACATTAAGAGAAATGGCGAACTTATAACTTATTTGGCGGGGATTGTAATTAATAATAAAATAGATAATAATTTAGCCAATGAAATTTTAGAGATAATTGAAAAGGCAGAGATGAGAGATAAAGATGTGTTAAATGCAAATAAAATTATGATTTATGCATCTTTAAATAGAGTTGATAGGATTGGAGAGATTATAAATATGGCAGAGGGTTATTATTCAAAGTTGGCTTTTATCAATGCAGTGAAAAAGTTTCTTGATGAAGGATTGTTAGATGAAGAAAAAATAAATTTATTAATTCCAAAAATTGCTGAAATGATATATTCAACAAAAAAATTAAGGTTAATGGCTTTAGAGTTTTTTAAAAACTATCCAAATAAGCTTATTCTTCCAATATTGATTAATGAAATTGGTAATTATAAAGGAGAGGATAAGCTAATAATAGATGTCATATCAAACGTTATATTTAAATATCCGAATAGCATACATAATATTAGGGAGTTGTTGAATACAGATAAAAGAAACTCTGCTTTAAAAATACTGCTTAAAGTTAGTGAGAAAAGACCAGAACTTTTAGAAGATTTTATATACTTGCTTGCTGGAATGTATAGTTCTGCAAATGAAGAGGATAAAAAGCTAATAAGGAAGATTTTAAAAAATATTGTCAGTGAAGAGCAAAAATTAATATTAAAACCAATAATTGGGGAGTTATAAAATTTTTATACGTATTTCTTTCTTATATTAGAGTTTGGACATTAATGGGGCTGAAAGCCCCACTTAGTGGACGAGACATTTCAATAAGTTTCC
>JBDOKN010000199.1:0-4356 GCA_039833665.1 Methanocaldococcus sp. | reverse complement strand
TTTAAATCCATAAGCTTCCAAACAACCTTTTAAGAAAAGGTTGATCAAAACAGGATGCATCACCTCACTTCGTTCGGTGATGCCTCTTAGATTACAGTGGGGCTGAACGTAGTGAAGCCCCGCTCTGGGTATCCTAATAGGGCGATAGCCCTATGGTTCTCCAAATCTCTTTTAGAGTGTCAATATCAATCTGCCCAGGAGCAGAGCTTTTTCCTTTATAGGAGGCAAATGTCAATATTGAGCCAAAATAAACCCCCAATATTCTTGTTAATTTTCCTTTCTCACCCATTCCAATTCCAATAATCTTTCCAGGATATTTATTTATCACTTCTAAGATATTGAGAACATCCTCTTTACTATTTGCCATAGTAGCAAATTTTGCTATATCTCCAATGCTCAAAGCTTTTTCAACAATCTCTACCAATTTTTCCTTAGAAGGGGTTTTTTCAAAATCATGATATGAAATAATAATCTTTGTCTTTGAACCAATTTCATCTCTAAATTTTACAAGCTCTTTATTTTTCTCTTCTCTTAACTCAATATCGACAAATTTGGCATTACATTCAATTGCCTTTTTTATCAAATTTAATCTTTCCTCATTATTTCCATTCCAAAAACCACCCTCCCAATCAGGTCTAACAGTTATTATACAAGGATACTTAGCAAATTTTTCTATATCTTCTTCACTAACTTCTTTAAGCATATCTATCCTAAATTCAACAATATCTGCCATTTCTAAATAATTTTCAGCTGTTTTTATTGCTTTTTCTACGCTATCCTCAACCACTGGCAAACATATCATATTCTCTACCTTTTTTGTTTTACTTAATTAAAAATCAAATAAGGTAAAATATTTTAAATTTTTGTAATGTAAAATTAAAGCTAAAAAATAGATAAAATTTTATTCTTTATCTTCTGAGCTCATAAATTTATAGAACTCTCCATATTCAACCTGGCTCTCTTTGCTCATTAACTTGTCAATGGATTTCTTCATAATCATAGCATATAAATCAATTAAATCCCTATACTTAACCTCTGGCAACCCAGTATAGACGAATAAGACCTTTTTAAAGCCCCCTCTTGTAGCGTTATCTACTAAATACAAAGATAAAGCTTCGGTTAATGGTTCAACTGGTGGATAACCTTTACCTAATGGAACCCTCTTTTTATAAAATCTCTTTCCATATTTTAGCCCAATAACCTGTGAAAATCTGAAATGCATTATGTAATCTGATATTTTATCCATTCTTTTGAAAATCTTTAACCACCAATCAACATCTGCCTTTTCAGCTGCTTCATCTAAATCATCCTTCTCATAAACTTCTAATTCATTTAAGAATATATTTTCCAATTGTAATGATGGGATAATTTTTATGCCTTCTTCTTTTGCCGCTTTAACAAGTTCTTCAAGCTCGTCCAACGTTCCAAACTCTCCAATGTTTGTTGCCGGCTCTGGTGAATATATCATTTCGCTATTAACTTCATTAAATTTCTTTAATACATCCAGATGAAGATTTAAATCATCCCCCACTCTTTTTCCAAGATGGTAGTTGTATATCTCAGCCCCACATAGTGTAGCTTTCTCTATGGCTGAAAGATGAGCTTTTAAACCTTTTTCTGATGTTAAGCTATAATAAGGTCCATGTGCCAAGATTGATGTAAAATATTCCCCTCCCAATTTTTTGTAACTCTCATAATATCCAGATGGCAATCTTCTTGATAACACTGCTGGTGGAATTTCTGTAATTCTTGTTCCCAATAATGCTGCCTGCTTTAATGTTGATAAAGCATTATAAGTTCCCCACTCAAAGAGTATCATTCTCTCACCTTAAATTTTTCTTAGTAGTAAATAATATAAGATTAGTTATATATAAACCTTCTCAGTTAAAATTTCTGGTGAGAGAATGATAATTAAAAAAATTAAGGAATTAACAAAAGAAGAAGAAGAAAAAATAATTAATAGGAATAAAGCAAACTTTGAGGAAATACTACCAACAGTAATGGAGATTTTGAAAGATGTTAAAGAGAAAGGAGATGAAGCTTTAAAGTATTACACAAAAAAGTTTGATGGTGTTGAAATAGAAGATTTTAAAGTTACAGATGAAGAGATAGAGGAGGCGTATAACTCAGTTGATTATAAAATTATTGAGTCAATAGAAAAAGCTAAGGAAAACATTTATTATTTCCACAAAAAGCAAATGGAGCAAATAAAAGATTTAAATGTTGAAAATAACGGAATAATTTTGGGGCAGATTGTTAGGGCAATAGAAAAGGTTGGATGCTATGTCCCTGGTGGAAGGGCATTTTATCCCTCAACTGTTTTAATGACAACAATCCCTGCAAAGGTCGCGGGATGTGAAGAGATATACATAACCTCCCCACCTACAAAAGAAGGGAAGGGGAATCCAGCTACATTGATAGCAGGGGATATTGTTGGCGTCTCAGCTATTTATAAGGTTGGGGGAGTTCAGGCAATTGGGGCATTAGCTTATGGAACGGAAACAATCCCAAAGGTCGATATCATTGTTGGACCTGGAAATATATATGTAACAACAGCCAAAAAAATGGTTTATGGTGATGTAGCTATAGACTTCTTAGCAGGTCCTTCAGAGGTCTTAATTATTGCTGATGAAACAGCTAATGCAGAATTTGTTGCCTTAGATTTTATTGCCCAAGCTGAACACGACCCTAATGCCTCTTGCATAATAACAACGACCTCTGAAAAGAAGGCAGAAGAAATTAAAAATAAAATATTTGAAGAGATAGAAAAATCTGAAAGAAAAGAGATTATTTTAAAAGCTTTAAATAATTCTGCCATATTAATTGGTGATTTAGATGAATGTATAGAGTTTTCAAATAAGTATGCCCCAGAACATTTGGAAATATTAACTAAGAACTCAGATGAAGTTTTAAATAAAATTAAACATGCTGGAAGTGTATTTTTAGGGGAATATAGCCCAGTCCCTGTTGGAGATTATGCTTCTGGAACTAATCATGTTTTGCCAACTTCACAGTTTGCAAGAATGAGCTCTGGATTAAATGTGGAAACATTTTTAAAGAAGATAACATATCAAAAATTGGATAAGGAGGGTTTAAAGAATATTGCCGATATTGTTATCACATTAGCTGAAGCTGAGGGATTGTTTGGACATGCTGAGGCAGTTAAAAGAAGGTTAAGTAAATAAATTTTCTAATATGTATTAATTAATAAACATAAAATTAAAACTTAATTAAATAAACATAAATAAAAGTAGGGTGATACGGTGTCAATATTGGCTGTTATGGCTGTTATGATTCTACTATTTGGTTTGGTTGGATTTGGATTGTTGTTAGGGTATTTATTATTTGGTAGAAGAAAAGAAAAAGAATTGGTTTATAGACCAACTACTGCGGGAGGTGGTGGTAGGACGGTTGTAGCTGGTAGAGGAGGGGGTAATTTGTTGGGAACTGCTGCGGCTGTTGCTGGTGGGGTTGTAGCTGGGGAGTTAATAGCCGATGCCGTTGAGGATTTGGTGGACGGTGAGGGGATAGTAGAAGGAGTAGAAGAAGTTGGTGAAGATATAGTTGAGGGAGTAGAAGATTTTGGTGAGACGGTGAGTGATGCTTTTGATGATTTTGGAGATATTGACTTTTAATAATAAACTTAAAATTATTTTTTTGATAATTAATTTTAATTTAAAAATTTTAATTAGCAAAATTTAGGGAGAGCATGGAGATTGGGATAAGTATAGAGGCAGATAATAAGGTTGGAGTTTTACATAAACTAACTGGAATTCTTTCTGAATTAGGAGGGAATATAACCTATACCCAACAATTCATTAAAGATGATGGCAAAACTGGATTTATTTATATGGAAGTTGAAGGGATTAAAGATATTGAGGAATTAAAAAAGAGGATGGGAAGTTGTGAATATGTAAAGAGCTTTGAAATTCACAGCTCATTAAAAAAGATTTATGGTAAGAGAGTTATTATTATTGGCGGTGGAGCTCAGGTTGCTGAAGTAGCAAGGGGGGCAATAAGTGAAGCAGATAGGCACAACATAAGGGGAGAGAGGATTAGCGTTGATACTCTCCCAATAGTTGGTGAGGAAAATTTATATGAGGCAGTTAAAGCAGTGGCAACTCTCCCACGAGTAGGAATTTTAGTTTTGGCTGGCTCTTTAATGGGGGGAAAGATAAGTGAAGCAGTTAAAGAATTGAAAGAAAAGACGGGCATTCCAGTTATAAGCTTAAAGATGTTTGGCTCTGTTCCTAAGGTTGCTGATTTAGTTGTTGGAGACCCATTGCAGGCAGGAGTTTTGGCAGTCATGGCAATTGCAGAGACTGCAAAATTTGACATAAATAAGGTTAAAGGTAG